>NZ_JBWKZH010000011.1:0-104888 GCF_059424305.1 Hydrogenophaga sp. GW456-12-10-14-TSB4
CGGCGGGAGCGGGCGGGGGTGCTGCGGCGGGGGAGCCTCCGGAACCGCCACCACAGGCGGCGAGAAGTGCACACAGATTGAGGGCCCAAAAATTCCGATGCGTGAAGACAGACAACATTTCTTGGTATGGTGATTGGAGTTGTAACTGAACGGTTTCGACCTTAACAGCTTCTTGTTGCAGCCCTCACCCCAACCACAAGGAATTGACATGCCGAAGGCTTACTGGATTGCCACCTACCGCTCCATCAACGACCCCGCCGCCCTGGCGGCGTACGCCCAGCTCGCCGGCCCGGCCATCCAGGCGGCGGGCGGGCGCTTCCTGGCACGCGGCATGCCGACCCAGGTGTATGAGGCCGCGGTCCACCAGCGGGCGGTGCTGATCGAATTCGACAGCGTGGCGCAGGCCACCGGGGCACACGACAGCCCCGAGTACCAGGCCGCGTTGAAGGCCCTGGGTAACGGCGCGGAGCGCGACATCCGCATCGTCGAAGCGGTGGCATAAAGGCCCGCACCCTGGCCCAGGCGGCCCCGCATATCCGTTTTTCGCATATCGCTGCTCGATAAGGATCGTTCCCTGCGCGCGGTGGGCTCCCTAGCATGGGCCCACCATGATCCTTGTTGAGCTTCCCCCCGTGCGGCAGGACTTCGACATCCGGCCCCTGAGCGACGCGCTCGGTGCCGAGGTGTTGGGCCTGGACCTGTCCGCGCCCCTGTCCGACGACGACTTCACCCGCCTGCACCGCGCGCACCTGGCGCACCACGTGCTGGTGTTCCGCGACCAGCGCATCACCCCCGCACAGCAAGTCGCCTTCAGCGCGCGCTGGGGCCCGCTGCAACGCCACGTGCTGCACCAGTTCGCCCTGCCCGAACAGCCCGAGGTGCTGATCGTGAGCAACATCGTGGAGAACGGCAAACCCATCGGCCTGGGCGATGCAGGCGTGTTCTGGCACTCGGACCTGTCGTACAAGGACAAGCCCAGCCTGGGCTCGTTCCTGCACGCGCAGGAGTTGCCCGCCGAGGGCGGCGACACCCTGTTCGCCAACCAGCACCTGGCCTGGGACGAGCTGCCCGCCGAGCTCGCGCGCGCCGTGCAGGGCCGCCGCGCCGAGCACAGCTACCTCAAGGTGTACGCCGAGCTGCAGCGCCGCAGCCCCTGGCGGCCCGACCTCTCGCCCGCACAGATCGCCGCCGTGCCCACGGTGAGCCAGCCCATCGTGCGCACGCACCCCGAAACCGGCCGCCAGGCCCTGTTCGTCAGCGAGCACTTCACCACCCGCGTGGTGGGCCTGCCCGACGACGAGAGCGAGGCGCTGCTGCAAGCCCTGTACGCCCACAGCACGCAAGACCGCTATGTCTACCGCCACCACTGGCTGCCGCGCGACATGGTGTTCTGGGACAACCGCTCGGTGCTGCACCTGGCCGCGGGTTGCCCCGCCGACCAGCGCCGCCGCCTCTACCGCACCACCATCGAAGGTGATGCGCCCTTCTGACCCTCACCCTGCAAAGACCTTCATGAAAAAACGCACTTTCGTCCACGGCCTGCTGGCCGCCGCGCTGACCGCCTCGGCGTCGTTCGCCGCCCACGCCGAAGGCCAGATCCGCATCGCCCAGCAATTCGGCGTGGTGTACCTGCTGCTCAATGTGGCGGAAGACCAGAAGCTGATCGAGAAGCACGGCAAGGCCGCCGGCGTGGACGTGAAGGTGGAGTTCGTGCGCCTCTCGGGCGGCAGCGCGGTGAACGACGCGCTGCTCTCGGGCCAGATCGACATCGCCGGCGCCGGCGTCGGCCCGCTGCTGACCATCTGGGACCGCACCAAGGACAAGCAGAACGTGCGCGGCGTGGCCTCGCTGGGCAACTTCCCGTACTACCTCGTCAGCAACAACCCGGCGGTGAAGACCATCGCCGACTTCACCGACAAGGACCGCATCGCCCTGCCCGCCGTGGGCGTGTCGGTGCAGTCGCGCGTGCTGCAGCTGGCCTCGGCGCAGCGCTGGGGCCAGGACCAGTACAACAAGCTCGACAAGCTGCAGGTGGCCGTGCCCCACCCGGACGCGACGGCCGCCATCATCAAGGGCGGCACCGAGATCACCGGCCACTTCGGCAACCCGCCGTTCCAGAACCAGGCGCTGGCCGGCAACCCGAACGCTCGCATCGTGCTCAACAGCTACGACGTGCTCGGCGGCCCCTCGTCGGCCACGGTGCTGTACGCGACCGAAAAATTCCGCAGCGAGAACCCCAAGACCTACCGCGCCTTCACCGCCGCGCTGCAGGAAGCCGCTCAGTACATCACCGCCAATCCCGAGGGCGCGGCCGACATCTACCTGCGCACCGGCCAGGGCGCCATCGACCGCCAGCTGCTGCTGTCCATCATCAAGAGCCCGGAGGTGCAGTTCAAGCTCGCACCGCAGAACACCTTCAAGCTCGCGACCTTCATGCACGGCATCGGTGCGATCAAGAGCAAACCCGCCTCGGCGAAGGACTATTTCTTCGACGACGCACACAGTGCGGCGGCGAACTGACATGAATTCGGCCCACGTCCTGCAGCGCCACGCCATCGGCACGCCGATGCAGGACCTGCTGCGCGCCACGCGCGAGCAGGAGGGCGGTGCCGTGTTCGGCCCCGAGAAAGTGCCCGCGGCCGCCCTGCCCCGGCCGCTGCTGGACTTCGACGGTGTCTCGCTGGAATACGCCACCGACCGGCAGGTGGTGCGCGCCACACACCGCGTGAGCCTGTCGGTGTTCGAGGCCGAGCGCTATGTGCTGCTGGGCCCCTCGGGCTGCGGCAAGAGCACGCTGCTGAAGGCGGCGGCGGGTTTCATCGCACCGCGCGAGGGCCAGATCCGGCTCGACGGCCAGGCCATCCAGGGCCCCGGGCCCGACCGCATCGTGGTGTTCCAGGAATTCGACCAGCTGCCGCCGTGGAAGACGGTGCTGGGCAATGTGATGTTCCCGCTGCGGGCCACCGGGCGCCTGGCCCGCGCCGAGGCGCTGGAGCGCGCGCACGCGGTGCTCGAACAGGTGGGCCTGGCCGATTTCGCCGACGCCTACCCGCACCAGCTTTCGGGCGGCATGAAACAGCGCGTGGCCATCGCGCGCGCCCTGGCCATGCAGCCGCGCGTGCTGCTGATGGACGAACCCTTCGCCTCGCTGGACGCCCTCACGCGCCGGCGCATGCAGGAAGAATTGCTGGCGCTGTGGGAGACCGTGCGCTTCACGCTGCTGTTCGTCACGCACTCGATTGAAGAGGCGCTGGTGGTGGGCAGCCGCATCGGCGTGCTCTCGCCGCACCCGGGCCGCCTGCGCGCCGAGATCCAGGCGCACGAATTCGGCCTGGGCAGCAGCGGCGGGCCCGCCTTCCAGGCCGCCACCCAACGCATCCACGGCCTGCTGTTCGGGCCCGAGAATCCCACCCCATGAGCCTGTCCCACGCCCTGCCCCCGATCCGACCCGAGGCCGAATACCCCCTGCCCGCGCTGGCAGACACCCCGGCCGAGCGCCCGCTGCCCTGGCACCAGCGCGTGTGGCAGCAGGCCTGGCTGCGCAAGGCCGTGATCCTGCTCGCGCTGGCGCTGCTGTGGGAGTTTCTCGCGCGCTGGCAGGACAACGACCTGCTGCTGCCCACCTTCGGGCAGACCGCGCATGCCTTCGTCGACGGCATCGCGGGCGGCGAGCTGCTGCTGCGCGCCCGCGCTTCGCTGGCGGTGCTGCTGCAAGGCTACCTGCTGGGCATCGTGGCGGCCTTTGCGCTCACCACACTGGCCGTGTCCACCCGGATCGGGCGCGACCTGCTGGCCACGCTCACGTCCATGTTCAACCCGCTGCCGGCGATCGCACTGCTGCCGCTGGCGCTGCTGTGGTTCGGCTTGGGGCAGGCCAGCCTGGTCTTCGTGCTGGTGCACTCCGTGCTGTGGCCGCTGGCCCTGGCCACCTTCGCGGGCTTCCAGGCCGTGCCCGACACCCTGCGCATGGCCGGGCGCAACTACGGCCTGCGCGGCGTGCGCTACGTGCTGCTGATCCTGGTGCCCTCGGCCCTGCCGGCCATCCTCTCGGGCCTGAAGATCGGCTGGGCCTTTGCCTGGCGCACACTGATCGCCGCCGAGCTGGTGTTCGGCGTTTCCTCCGGCAAGGGAGGATTGGGCTGGTACATCTTCCAGAACCGCAACGAGCTCTACACCGACAAGGTGTTCGCCGGGCTGGTCACGGTGATTCTCATCGGCCTGCTGGTGGAGAACGTGGTGTTCCAGACGGTCGAGAAACTGACCATCCGCCGCTGGGGGGTGGCGCGATGAGCGCGCCGCGCCGCGTCACCATCGTCGGCGGTGGCTTCTCCGGCGTGAGCGCGGCCGTGCAGCTGGTGCGCCACAGCCCGGTGCCGCTGGCCATCACGCTGATCGAATCGCGCGACCGCGTCGGCCCCGGCCTGGCCTATGCCACGCACGACCCCGACCACCGCCTCAACGGCCCGACCTGGGTGCATGCGGTCGATCCCGTCGACGGCGAACATTTCACGCGCTGGTGCGAAGCGCACGGCGTGTTCGAGGCCGACCCGCAGGCCGTGCAGGCCAACGGCACGGCTTTCGTGCGCCGCGCGGTGCTCGGTGCCTACCTCGAAGCCATGGTGCGCAGCCACGCCAGCTGGGCGGCCACGGGCTCGACCATCCGCACGCTGCAGGACCGCGCGGTGCATGCCTGGGAGGCCGACGGCGAGGTCACCACGGTCACCGAACACGGCCAGACACTGGCGGCCGACCTGCTGGTGCTGGCCACCGGCAACGCCGAGCCGCGCCTGCAGGCCCCGCTGGACCCGGCGCTGGCCCGACACCCGGGCGTGATCGAGAACCCGCTGGTGACGGCGCGGCTGCTGGGCATTCCGCGCGAGGCGCGCGTGCTCATCATCGGCAGCGGCCTGACCTCGCTGGACGTGGTCTCCACCCTGCAGCGCCAGGGCCACGCCGGCGGCGTCACGGTGGTCTCACGCCGGGGCCTGCGCCCTCGCCCGCAACCGCTGGCCAACGGCGTGGTCACCCACCCGGTGGGCCGCCAGAACCTGGACCGCCTGCTCGGCCCCGCGCCCGCTTTCCTCACCGAGGTGAAGCCCGAGCTGCGCACCTGGATCAAGACCCTGCGCGCGCGCATCCGCGACACCGTGGCGCGCGGCGAGTCCTGGAACCTGCCGTTCGACGAGCTGCGCGATGCCGTGTGGCAACTCTGGCCCACGCTGCCCGCCGCGCAGCAGCGCCGCTTCCTGCGCAGCGTGCGCCCCTGGTACGACGTGCACCGCTTCCGCTCGCCTCCGCAGACGGAAGCCATCAACCGCGAGGCCCTGGCCGCCGGCCGGGTGGTGCATGTGGCGGCGCGGCTGCGCTCGCTGGCGGTGCAGGCGGGCACGCACCGCATCGAAGCCGTGCTGCAGCCCTCGGGCGGCGGCGCGCCGCGCACCGAGGCCTTCGACGTGGTGGTGAACTGCACCGGCCTGGACGCCGCCGCGCGCACCGCCGGCAACCCCCTGCTGCAGGCCCTGGTGTCGCACGGCACGCTGCGCTCGGATGCCGCCGGCATCGGCTACGCGGTGGATGCGAACTGCCGCGTGATCGACAGCGAAGGCGAAGCGCTCTCGCGCATCCGCCTGATCGGCCCGCCCACGCTGGGCACCTTCGGCGACCCGGGTGGGGCCATGTTCATCGCGGCGCAGATCCACCGCATGCTGCCGGACGTGTTCGAGACGCTTCAGCGCCCCGCCTTGTCGACCGCTTTTTTGAGCAGCTCGTATTCCGCGCAAGGCCTGGCGGTGCAGAGCAGCTCCAGATAACGCAGGTTCTTGCGCGCGCCGGCCACGTCGCCCAGCGCCAGGAACAGCTCGCCCTGGTACTCCAGCGCGGGCCGGTGTTCGGGGTCGTACAGCAGCGCTTCGCGGTACCAGCGCCCTGCCTCGTCGTAGCGCTTCAATTGCCGCAGGCTGTAGCCAAGCAGGTTGTAGACCTCGGCGTGCTGCACGGTCTCGCTGAGCTTCGTGAGCCGCGCGATCGCTTTTTCGTACTCGCCCGCGTAGACGGCGGCGCGCACGGCGGAGAGGTCGGGCAGGTCGGACGACGGTGGCGCCCCCGCCGCGCCCAGCGCCAGCGGCGCGGCCGCCAGGGCGGCGATGAACGCGCGCCGCACTCAGGCCTCCACCGCCTGGGGTGCCACCTCGCCCATGGCCTCCAGGATCTCGCGCTTGAGCGCCGCGAACGCCGGGCTCACGCGGTCGCGCGGGCCGGGCGGCAAGTCCACCTTCACCTGCCTGACGATGCGGCCCGGGTTGGCGTTCATCACGATCACGGTGTCGCTCAGAAAGATGGCCTCGTCCACATCGTGCGTGACCAGGATCATGGTCACGCCCTCGGCGCGCCAGATGCGCAGCAGCTCTTCCTGCAGGCGCACGCGGGTGAGCGCATCCAGCGCGCCCAGCGGCTCGTCGAGCAGCAGGATCTCGGGCTGGCCGACCAGGCCGCGCGCGATCGCGCCGCGCTGCGCCATGCCGCCCGAGAGCTCGTGCGGGTAGGCCTTCTCGAAGCCCTTGAGGCCCACCAGCTCGATGTGCGACTGGGTGGTGCGGCGCTGCTGCTCGGGCGTGAGCGTGGAATTCGTCAGCGCCAGGCCGATGTTCTGCTCCAGCGTCATCCAGGGCAGCAGGCGGTGGTCCTGGAACACGATGCCGCGCGACAGGCTGGTGCCGGCGATGCGCTCGCCGTGCAGCAGGATGTCGCCCTCGTAGTCCTTGTCCAGCCCGAGGATGAGGCGCAGCAGCGTGGACTTGCCACAGCCGCTGGGGCCGACCAGCGTCACGAAGGCGCCGGGTTCGACGTTGAAGCTGGCGTTGACCAGCGCGTCCAGGCGCGGACGGCCCGGCACGGAATAGCTTTTTGAAACGGCCTTGACTTCAAGGCGACCGGGTTCTGCCATGGTGTTTATCCTTCAAAGCCTTGTTTCCAGCGCAGGACCCTGCGTTGGAGGAGGTACATGGTGCGGTCGATGCCGAAGCCCACGAGGCCGATGATCACCATGCAGACCAGCAGCTGGTCGGTGAGCAGCAGACCCTGCGCGCGGAAGATCAGGAAGCCCAGGCCTTCGAGGCCGCTCAGGCCTTCGGCCACCACCACCAGCGCCCAGGCCAGCCCGGCCGCGTAGCGCAGCGAGACCATGATGGTCGGCGTGGCCGCCGGCAGGATGATCTTGCGCACCAGCTGCCAGCGCGTGAGCGTCATCACCTCGGCCAGCTCGATGTAGCTCTTGTCCACGCTGCGGATGCCCTGCAGCGTGTTGAGGAAGACGGGGAAGAACACCGTCTTGGCGATCACCAGGATCTTGGCCGGTGCGCCCAGGCCCAGCCACAGCACGATCAGCGGAAACCAGGCGATGCCCGGGATGTGGCGGATGGTGTCGAAGGTGGGCGAGAGAAACTGCTCGAAGCGCTTCGAGAGGCCCGCGCCGACGCCGAGCACCAGCGCGGCGAAGGCGCCGTACAGGAAGCCTTGCGAGACGAGGGACAGGCTCACCGCGAAGTCCCACAGCAGCCGCTGCTCCGTCAGCATCTTGAAGAAGGCCTCCACCACCTTGATGGGAGCGGGCAGGAAGACCGGGTCGATCCATTCCAGGCTGGCGGCGGTCTGCCACAGCAGCAGCACCCCGGCGGGCAACAGGAAGCCGATGGCGCGGCTGGGCGCGAGCCATTGCTGGAGCTTCGTCCCGAAGGACGAAGCTTCCGACGCTGGCGCCGTGGAGGGAAGGGTTTGCGTCAGCGTGTTCATGGCGCGCTCAGCGGTAGATGGAGTGCGTGCCGCCCGCGAAGAAGCGGCCGTCCACGAAGGCATCGACCTGCGCATCGGTCAGGCGGCGTTCGCTCAGGATGTCGTCGCCCTGCTTCACGTACCAGTCGATGAAGGTCTTGATGGAGTTGCGCGCGCGCTGGGCGTTGGGCTCGCCAGCCATGAACTCCCATTGGCCCAGGTGGGTGATCTGGAACTTGGCCACCTCCACCGGCACGCGGGTTTCGCGCGAGACGATCTTGGCGGCCTCGTCCACGTTGTCCAGCGTCCAGGCCATGGCGCGCTCGCGCGAGGCCAGGAAGGCTTTGACCGCTTCGGGGTACTTGTTGACGAACTCGCGCTTGGCGAAATACGTCACGCGGCCGGCGTGGTTCACGTACACACCGTCGTCCGGCACGTGGCCGATCACCTTGAGCTTGCCCGAGAGCCAGGCGCCGGTGGCGTTGCCCGCGGCCAGGTGGGTGGTGGTGGCATCGAGCGCGCCGGAGATCACCGCCGAGATCGCCACGGTGGGGTTGTCGATCGATTCGTAGCGCACGCGGCCCTTGGTCTGGCGCGTGTCCAGCGGCAGGCCCACCGAGTTCAGGGCTTCCGTGGGGGCAGACCAGTAGCAGCTGATGCGGCTGCTGCCGAACTTCTTGCCGTCCAGATCGGCCAGCGTGTTCACCGACTTGTTCGACACGGCGGCGAGCACCGGCGCGCGGTAGCGGTTGGAGGTCTCGGAAGCCCAGATGATCACGCCGTCCAGGCCGTTGGCGCGGTGCACCGTGGCCGGGTAGATCATGCGCTGCGCGATCGAGATCGCCCCCTTGCTGAGGGCGCCCGTTTCCGCACCCACCAGCTCCGCACCGCCCGATGCGATGAGGTTGACTTCCTCGGTGCCGACCTTGCTGAACTCCTCCTTGAAGATGCCCTTCTCACGGGCGATCACGGTCCAGGGGGTGAGCTGCAGGTTGATGGCCGGCAGCACTTCGGCGGCGGCGGTGCCGGCCTGGCCGATCAGGCCC
Source organism: Hydrogenophaga sp. GW456-12-10-14-TSB4 (assembly GCF_059424305.1). Classification (NCBI taxonomy): domain Bacteria; kingdom Pseudomonadati; phylum Pseudomonadota; class Betaproteobacteria; order Burkholderiales; family Comamonadaceae; genus Hydrogenophaga; species Hydrogenophaga sp. GW456-12-10-14-TSB4. Next base: position 8,814 of record NZ_JBWKZH010000011.1, read on the forward strand.
AGGGCCAGGGCGGCGGCGCTGCTCAGGGCGCGCAGGCGGTTGCGGGACGTTCTGTTTTTTGTCACGACGGTCATGAGGTTCTCCAAGGTTCGTCTGTCAGGTGGTGTGAATGACGCGCCGATTCTTGGGGCGCGGCGCGCGCCGGCCAACGAAGGAAAACGGACACCCATATGCCACGACAAATGCCGCAGATGCTTATGCGCATTTCGAGCCACACGAACGCGAGGGCGCGCCCAGAATCCCTCTCCCATGAGCTCCATCGATGCCTCCCACCGACGCCCGCTGCGCCAACTGGCGTGGCTCACCGCGCTGGGCCTCGCGGCGCTGTGCGCGGCGGTGTTCATGGCGATCGAATCGCGCGCTGCTTCTTCCGCGCCCCTGCCGGTGAAACAGCTGCGCATCGGCGTGGCGCCCACCACACTGCCCGTGAGCACCGGCGAGCGCGACTACACCAACGCCGGCTTCGAGGCGGTCTACGCGCAGGAACTGGCGCGGCACCTGGGCGTGGACGCGCTCATCGTGCCGCTGCCGCCCGATGCGCAGGCACAGGCCTTGCGCCAGGGCGATGTGGACCTGGTGCTGACGCGCGCCGACGAGGCGCGCCAGAAGGAAGACGGCTTGCGCGCGCTGGGCACGGGCTACCAGTCGGGCCTGAGCGTGGCGATGCGGTCGGACACCGACGTGCGCGCCTGGAAAGACCTGGCCGGACGCCTGGTCTGCGTGACCGCGGACAACGCGCGTGCCCATGCCCAGGCCGAGCGCATCCAGGGCCGGCTCAAGGTGTTCGAGGCGCCGGCCCAGGCCCTGGTGCAGGTGCGCACCGGCGAGTGCGCGGCCGCCATCCTCGACGGCTCACAGCTCGAACCGCTGCTGGCACAGAAGGAATGGCGCAAGTTCTCCGCCACCCTGCCCGCCACGCGCGACAGCGCGCTGGAAGCCTGGCTGGCCGAGGGCCGCCAAGACCTGGCCGCGCCCATCCGCGCGGCGGTGCAGGCCATCGGCTCCACCGCGTCCTGGGCGCAGCGGCGCCAGAAGTGGGCGGCCAACGTGGCGTTCGAGGTCTACTTCGACCAGACCGGGCCGGACTGCCATTGATCCGCAGGCTCGCGGCGCTGGCGCTCGCTCTGGGCCTGACCGGCCCGGCGGCAGGCGAACTGCTGCGCGCCCTCTACGAGAGGCCCGCCAGCCAATGGCCCGCGCCCTGGGTCGATGAAGGCGTGGCCTTCGTGGAGCTGGGGGCGCTCGCGCCACCGCCCACGCCACCCGCGCCGCTCGTGCAGCTGGGCCAGCGCCTGTTCTTCGACACCCGCCTGTCCGCGAACGGCCGCGTGGCCTGCGCCAGCTGCCACCGGCCCGACCAGGGCTGGACCGTGCGCGCCCCCACGGCCATCGGCGCGAACGGCACGCCGGGGCGGCGCAACCCGCCGGGCCTGCAGGACGTGGCCACGCGCGCGCACTGGGCCTGGGACGGCGCGGCCCGCTCGCTCGCGGAACAAGCGCTGCGGCCCCTGACCGACCCGCAGGAGATGGGCAACGCTTCTCTCAGCGAGGTCGGTCGGCGCATGGGCCTGTCACCGGCCCGCATGGGCGAGGCCCTCGCGGCCTTCCAGCACACGCTGCAGTCCCGCAGCCGCTTCGACCGTTTCGCGCAGGGCGAACACCGCGCGCTGACCGACCTGGAACTCCAGGGCCTGCACCTGTTCCGCACCACCGCGCGCTGCGCCAACTGCCACTTCGGCCCCACCCTGAGCGACGGGCGATTCCACAACCTCGGCATCGCCTTCTTCGGCGAACCTTCGCAGGACCTGGGCCGTTTCGAGGTGACACGGCGGTGCGAGGACGTGGGCCGCTTTCGCACAGCGGGCCTGCGCGGGGTGGCGCGTACAGCGCCCTACATGCACCACGGCCTGTTCGATTCGCTGGCGGGGGTGCTGAACCTCTACGCGCGCGGCGGCGGCGACCCGCGCAACGGCCGCGCGGGCGTGGCGAACGACCCGCTGTACGCCTGCGCGCAGCGGGTCTCGCCCCACCTGCAGGCGCTGCCGCTGAGCGCGGCGGACATCGCCGCGCTGCAGGCCTTTCTGCAGGCCTTGTGACTCAGGCCGCGAGCCGCGCCGCGCCCGCGTGGCGGCTGACGGGCCGCTCCAGGCCCAGGTTCTCGCGCAGCGTGCGGCCTTCGTAGGCGGTGCGGAACAGGCCGCGCCGCTGCAGCTCGGGCACCACCAGGTCCACGAACTCGTTGAGCGAAGCGGGCAGCACCGGCGGCATGACGTTGAAGCCATCGGCCGCGCCGTTCTCGAACCATTCCTGCATGCGGTCGGCAATGGTCTCGGGCGTGCCGATCACCACCCAGTGCCCGCGCGCGCCGGCCAGGTACTCGTAGAGCTGGCGCACGGTGAAGCGCTCGCGGCGCGCGAGCTCGATCACCACGTGCGCACGGCTGTTGATGCCCTTGGGCGGCTCGGGGTAGTACGGCGGCGGCGCGTCCAGGTCCCAGCGGCGCAGGTCTTCGCCGGGCCAGTACGGCACCAGGGTGCTCAGGCCCACCGAAGGGTGGATCAGCGCCTGCAGCTCGGCCCACTTGGCCTGAGCCTCGGCCTCGGTGCGGCCGATCACGGGCGAGATGCCGGGCAGCACCAGCAGTTGCTCGGGCCGGCGGCCGTACTTCGCCATGCGGCCCTTCACGTCCCGGTAGAAGGCCTGGGCCTCGGCCAGGCTGGTCCAGGCGGTGAAGATGGCCTCGGCGGTGGCCGCGGCGAGCTCCTTGCCGTCTTCGGACGAGCCGGCCTGCACGATCACCGGGTGGCCCTGCGGCGAGCGCTCCAGGTTGAGCGGCCCCTTGACCTTGAGGTACTTGCCGATGTGGTTGAGCTCGTGCAGCTTGGCCGGGTCGAAGTACACGCCGGACTCGCGGTCGCGCACGAAGGCGTCGTCCTCGAAGCTGTCCCACAGGCCCTTGACCACGTCCACGAACTCGGTGGCCTTGGCGTAGCGCTCGCCGGGCGAGGGATGCGCGTCCAGCCCGAAGTTGCCGTGCACGCTGTCGTTGCTGGTGGTCACCACGTTCCAGGCCGCGCGGCCCTTGCTGAGGTGATCCAGCGAGGCGAACTTGCGCGCCAGCAGGTACGGGTCTTCGTAGGTGGTGGAGGCGGTGGCGACGAAGCCGATGTGCTTCGTCACCGCCGACAGCGCGGCCCACAGCGTGACCGGCTCGAAGTGCGAGATGCGGCCCTGGCGGCTGAAGGACTCGTCGTCGCCCGTGCCCCAGATGCCCGGGCTGTCGGCCACGAAGACCTGGTCGAACAGGCCGCGCTCGGCGGTCTGCACGACCTCGATGTAGTGGTCGATGTTGGTGCCCGAGTCGATCTGCGAGCCCGGGTGGCGCCAGGCGGCGACGTGGTGGCCGGTGGCCATGATGAAGGCGCCAAGGCGCAGTTGTCGGTTGCTCATGCGGGTGTGCTCCCAGTGGATCGAGCCCGCCAATCTAGGCGCGCGAGCGTCCCCGAGGAAGGAAACAAACCGCATATCCATAGCCGTTCTGATTCGTTGCGGCGCTGCACCATGCTGCCTAGCATTCATGCACCGGTGTTGGAAACGACTGGTCCGGCCGATGCGGGGATGCCCGGTTGTCTCCTGGGGGGAGGATTGCATCGGCCGGTTTTTTTTGGATCAGGACCCTGGCTCAGATGTTTGGGCAATTAAGAAACAAAAAAACAATGGTTTGTGTGTTGAAGCGGCGCTTTTAGAGTGCCTTCAGCTTCACACACGAAAGGGTCTTCAACATGACGGTTGCCTCCGAATCTTCCACCTTGCTCGATGCCCTGGAGGCGGTCGAACAGGCTGCCCGCACCAGTGGCTTGCCCTACGCGGGCGGCATCCCGCCCGAACTCGCCTGGTCGCTGGTCGCGGCCGGCGAAGCCCGGCTGGTGGACGTGCGCAGCGCGGAAGAGCGCAAGTTCGTGGGCCACGTGCCCGAGAGCCTGCACGTGCCCTGGGCCACGGGCACCAGCCTCACGCGCAACCCGCGCTTCGTGCGCGAGCTCGAGGCCAAGGTCGGCAAGGAGGCGCGCGTGCTCCTGCTGTGCCGCAGCGGCAAGCGCTCGGCCCTGGCGGCCGAGGCCGCCGCCAAGGCCGGCTTCACACAAGTCTTCAACGTGCTCGAAGGTTTCGAGGGCGAGATCGACGCGCAACAGCACCGCGGCGGCCAGGATGGCTGGCGCTTCCACCAGCTCCCATGGGTGCAAGACTGATGACCGACGCGCACCTGTTCGACCTGCAGCAGGTCGTGCGCGACCTCGCCGACGTGCGCCAGCGCTGGCGCACCGCGCAGAAGCGTTCGCGCGAACCCGGCGGGCGCGAACTGCCGTCGCGCGACGCGCTCAGCGCCATCCTCGACGGGCTGCGCGGCGCGCTGTTCCCGATGCGCCTGGGCCCGCCCGACCTGCGCCAGGAGAGCGAGGACTTCTACATCGGCCACACGCTGGACGCCACGCTGCACGCGCTGCTGGGCCAGGTACGGCTGGAGCTGCGCTACCAGCACCGCCACACGGGCGGCACCGACGAAGCGGCCACCGAACAGCAGGCACGCGAACTGGTGCGCGACTTCGCGCACTCGCTGCCCCGCCTGCGCGAGCTGCTCGACAGCGACGTGGTGGCAGCCTACGAGGGCGACCCCGCCGCGCGCAGCGTGGACGAGGTGCTGCTGTGCTACCCCGGCATCCAGGCCATGATCCACCACCGCGTGGCGCACCGCTTCTACCAGTTGGGCGTGCCGCTGCTCGCGCGCATCGTGGCCGAGCTCGCGCATGGCGCCACCGGCATCGACATCCACCCCGGCGCCTCGATCGGTGCGGGCTTCTTCATCGACCACGGCACCGGCGTCGTGATCGGCGAGACCGCCGTGATCGGCCAGCGCGTGCGCGTGTACCAGGCGGTCACGCTGGGCGCCAAGCGTTTCCCCACCGATGAGAACGGGCACCTGAGCAAGGGCCTGGCGCGCCACCCCGTGGTGGAAGACGACGTGGTGATCTACGCCGGCGCCACCGTGCTCGGGCGCGTGACCATCGGCCGCGGCGCCACCATCGGCGGCAACCTGTGGGTAACGCACGACGTGGCCGCCGGCGCCAACCTGAGCCAGGCCCGATCGCGGGAGGTCACCGCCAGTCCCTGAGCCGCCTCACCCCCTTTTCCCTTCCACCCACTCGACCACTCGGAGTCTTCATGTCTGACCCAACCCCATCCCAGCTGGCGCTGGGCGACAACGCCGCGCGCCAGTTGGCCAATGCCACCAAGACGGCACCCGTCCTCTCCACCATCAGCCCGCGCTGGCTCACGCACCTGCTGCAATGGCAGCCGGTGGAGGCCGGCATCTACCGACTCAACAAGGTGAAGAACCCGCAGGACGTGGAAGTCTTGTGCGCCAAGCGCGACGAGAGCGAGCTGCCCTCGACCTACGTGGACTACGAAGACCAGCCGCGCGAGTACTTCCTGAACGCGGTCTCGACCGTGCTGGACGTGCACACCCGCGTGTCCGACCTCTACAGCAGCCCGCACGACCAGATCAAGGAGCAGCTGCGCCTGACCATCGAGACCATCAAGGAGAAGCAGGAAAGCGAGCTGATCAACAACGCCGACTACGGCCTGCTGGCCAGCGTGCACCCGGACCAGATCGTGTACCCGCTCACCGGCGCCCCCACGCCGGACGACCTGGACGAGCTGCTCACCAAGGTGTGGAAGGAGCCGGCCTTCTTCCTCACGCACCCGCTGGCGATCGCCGCCTTCGGCCGCGAGTGCACGCGCCGCGGCGTGCCGCCGCCGACCGTGAGCCTGTTCGGCTCGCAGTTCCTCACCTGGCGCGGCATCCCGCTGATTCCCAGCGACAAGGTGCCGGTGGCCGACGGCAAGACCAAGATCCTGCTGCTGCGCGTGGGCGACAAGCGCCAGGGCGTGGTGGGCCTCTACCAACCCGGCCTGGCCGGCGAGCAGAGCCCGGGCCTGTCGGTGCGCTTCATGGGCATCAACCGCAGCGCCATCGCCTCGTACCTGATCTCGCTGTACTGCTCGCTCGCGGTGCAGACCGAGGACGCGCTGGCGGTGCTGGAAGACGTTGAAGTGGGCAAGTTCCATGACTATCCAGACACCTACAAGTGAGCGGCTGCCGGCCGGCTTGCCCGACCTGGCGGCGCTGAACCAGCTGGCGGGCGCGTTCTTCGCCGCCCTGCCCGGCTCACCTGCACCCGGCGCGAACCTGGCGCCAAGCTCCGCGCAGCGCGCTCTCTCGCTGGGGCCGTCCACGCCCTCGCTGGTGCCGCACGCGACCGAGCCCCACGGCCTGCCGGGCGCGGACGACCTGCGCGAACTGCTCGCCACGCCACCGCGCCACGCCGCGGCGCCGGGCAGCGCGCCCACCGACACGGCAGGCGCGTTCTACTTCACCAAGGACCTGCAAACACCGCAAGGCTTTGCCACGCAGGCGCCGCAGGCCGATGCGGCGCGCCACCCGCCGTTCGATGTGAACGCGGTGCGGCGCGACTTCCCCATCCTGCAGGAGCGCGTGAACGGCCGGCAACTGGTGTGGTTCGACAACGCGGCCACCACGCAGAAGCCGCAGTCGGTGATCGACCGCGTGTCGTACTTCTACGAGCACGAGAACTCCAACATCCACCGCGCAGCGCACGCGCTGGCGGCCCGCGCGACCGACGCCTACGAGAGCGCGCGCGAGAAGGTGCGCGCCTTCCTGGGTGCGTCGTCGGTGGAAGAAATCATCTTTGTGCGCGGGGCCACCGAGGCCATCAACCTGGTGGCGAAAACCTGGGGTGCCAAGCACGTGGGCCAGGGCGACGAGATCATCGTCTCGCACCTGGAGCACCACGCCAACATCGTGCCCTTGCAGCAGCTTGCCGCCGAGAAGGGTGCGGTGATCCGCGTGATCCCGGTGGACGACCGCGGCCAGGTGCGGCTGGACGAATACCAGAAGCTGCTCAACAGCCGCACGAAGCTCGTGGCCGTCACCCAGGTCTCCAACGCATTGGGCACGGTGGTGCCGGTGCAGGAGATCGTGGCGCTGGCGCACCGCGCGGGTGCCAAGGCGCTGGTGGACGGCGCGCAATCGGTGAGCCACCTGCGCGTGAACGTGCAGGCGATCGACGCCGACTTCTTCGTGTTCTCCGGCCACAAGGTGTTCGGCCCGACCGGCATCGGCGTGGTCTACGGCAAGCGCGAACTGCTGGACGACATGCCCCCATGGCAAGGCGGCGGCAACATGATCGCGGACGTGACCTTCGAGCGCACGGTGTTCCAGCCGCCGCCCAACAAGTTCGAGGCCGGCACCGGCAACATCGCCGACGCGGTGGGCCTGGGCGCGGCGATTGACTATGTGCAGCGCATCGGGCTGGAGAACATCGCGCACTACGAGCACGACCTGCTGGCCTACGCCACGCACCACCTGCAACCCATTCCCGGCGTGCGCCTGATCGGCACCGCGCAGGAGAAGGCCAGCGTGCTGTCCTTCGTGCTGCAGGGCTACACCACGGAGGAAGTGGGCCAGGCGCTGAACGAGGAAGGGATCGCGGTGCGCTCGGGCCACCACTGCGCACAACCGATCCTGCGGCGCTTCGGCGTGGAGGCCACGGTGCGGCCCTCGCTGGCGTTCTACAACACCTGCGAAGAAGTCGACCGCTTCATCGCGGTGGTGCGGCGGCTCAGCTCGGGCCGCCGGCGCCAGGCCTAGGCCTCAGCGGCTGGCCACGATGAACAGCCGGGGGAACGGCAGCAGCACCGTGCCGTCCGCCAGCGCGGGGTAGGCCTGGGTGATGGCGGCGAGGTAGCGGGCCAGGAACGCCGCTTTCTCACCGTCGTCCAGCGGCGCCAGGTAGGGCCGCAGGGCCGAGCCCTTGAACCACTCCACCACCGCCTCGGGGCCACCCGCCAGCGGGTGGTGGTAGGTCGTGCGCCAGACATCGACCGCCGTGCAATGCGGCTTGAGCAGCGCGTAGTAGAAGGCGGCGCCGTGCCGCGCGGGGTGCTGCACGCCCGCGATCTTGCCGGCCCAGGGCCCCTGGGCCGCGACCTCGCGCGCGAGGCGGTGCGCCGGCTCTTCGAGGTTGTCGGGCGTCTGCACCGCCAGGCTGCCGCCGGCGGCCAGCCGGCTCACCAGGCGCGGGTACAGCGCGGCGTGGTCGGGCAGCCATTGCAACGAGGCGTTGGCCAGGATCACATCGAAGGACTCGACCGGGTTCCAGGTACCGATGTCGCCGAGCTCGAAGCGCGTGCCGGGCAGGCGTTCGCGCGCGGCGGCCAGCATATCTTCGGAGCTGTCCAGGCCCGTCACCCGGGCTTGCGGAAAACGGTCGGCCAACACCTCGGTGGAGTTGCCGGGGCCGCAGCCCAGGTCGATCGCCACCTGCACGTCGCGCGCCGGCAGGGCCGCCACCAGATCGCGCACCGGGCGGGTGCGCTCTTGTTCAAAGACCGAGTAGGTGCGGGCGGACCATGTCATCGCGTGAGCTCTCCATGAGGTGGATCGGCCTCCATTGTGCGCAGGAAGAAAGGCCCCCTGCGAGAACCGACTATCGATCTTCGGAAAGCTTATTGGCGAGCGATCGGCAGCGTGCCTACCCTGCCGGGTTCGCCGTCGTTCGACGGCCTCTCAACCCAAGGATGTCTGCATGAACTCGAAGGTGCTCCAAGTCACCGCCCTCTCGCTGGTTTCTCTCGTCGCCGCCGCCACGCCCGCGCTCGCGCAGACGCCGGCCTATCCCACCAAGCCCATCACGCTGGTCGTGCCCTACCCGCCCGGCGGGCCGAACGACAGCATCGCCCGCGCCCTCGGGCCGGAACTGGCCAAGGCCCTCGCGGTGCCAGTGGTGATCGAAAACAAGGCGGGCGCGGCCGGCAACATCGGCACCGGCTTCGCCGCCCGCGCCGCAGCGGACGGCTACACCATCGCCCTGCCCGGCTCCGCGCTGTCGATCAACACCGTGATCTTCGACAACGCGCCCTACAAGATCAGCGACTTCCGCGCTGTGGGCATGGTGGCGCAAGGCCCGGTGGTGGCCGTGGCCCACCCTTCGCTGAACATCAAGACCATCGCGCAACTCGTGGCCCACGCCAGGGCGAACCCGGGCAAGCTGTCCTTCCCTTCGGGCGGCAAGGGCACTTCGCCCTACCTGGCGGGCGAGCTGCTCAAGAACACGGCGAACATCGACATGGTGCATGTGCCTTACAAGGGCACGGGCGAGTTCATTCCCGATCTGCTGGCGGGCCGGGTGCCGGTGGCCTTCGTGAGCCCGCTGATCGCGCGCCAGCACGTGGACACGGGCGCCCTGGTGCCGCTGGCCACCACCGGCACCAAGCGCCTGCGCGGCTGGGAGAACCTGCCCACCGTCGAAGAAGCGGGCGTGCCCGGCTTCCGCGTGCTGCCCTGGTACGCCGTGGTCGTGCCGGCAGCCACGCCCACCCCGGTGGTGAACAAGCTCAACGCCGCGCTGCAGCAGGCCCTGGCCTCGGCCGAAATCCAGAAGAAGCTGGTGGACCTGGGCCTGGACGCCCTGCCCGGCACCGCCGACGACGCGCAGGCCGTCGTGGTGCAGGAAGTGCAGCTCTGGAAGAACGTGCGCCTCAGCGACTGACCGTCAACGGTTGATCACCTGGCCGTCCGGCAGCACCGAGAAGGTCTCGAAATGCCGGGGCAGCACCTGCGCCGCCGCAGGTGCCACCCGGCGCACCTCCTCCTGGAAGATCTCGGCGTGCGCCAACGCGCTGCTCTGGTCCGCGCCATAGGGAAAGGTCTGCACATCCCAGTGCGTGGCCACCACCACCTTGGGCAGGCCGGTGGCGCGCAGCAGCCGCTCGGTGTAGCGGAAGATCTGCAGGCGCGGCCGGGCCGATGGCACCAGCACGATGGACGGCGTGAGGCCCTGCACCTCGCGTTCGATGTAGTTCATGGAGCCGAACATCAGGATCTCGTGGTGCCGGAAGCGCACCAGATAACCGAAAGTGCCGCCTTCGGAAAACGCCTTCAGGGGCAAAGGCCCCTGCAAGCCTTCGGGCACGATGCCGGCGTCGAAATAGCACTTGTCGCACAGCGCCGAATGCAGGCTGGGGATCACACGGATCGAGAGCTCGCCGAAGTCGTAGTCCTCTCCGCCGCGCACCGGCACCAGCTGGGACTCGGCCACGCCGTAGGCGCGGGCGATGTTGGTGGCGCTGTAGGAGCCGACCACGTGCGCACCGGTCCTCTTCGCGATGTGCGGCATGTCCATGCAGTGGTTGAAGTGCGCATGGGACAGCAGGATGTGCGTGGCTTCCTGGTTGTGCCGGTCGATCGTCTCGGTGTCGCTCGGCACGATCTCGTCGAAGCTGTAGGCCGGGCGCTCATCGCCGGGCGCGGCGTTCGCCGGCAGCATGCCGAAGCGGTTGCCGCTGTAGCGCAGGCGGGTGAAGTACGGGTCCAGCAAGACGGTGTGCCTGCCGTCGGTGATCTTCCAGGCCGCCGACCCGTAGTGGGTCAGCTCGATTCGTCCATCCGCGAAATAGTCTCTGTCAACGCTCACGAAAATCCTCGGCATCTTGGGTGAAACCGACCATCATGCGAGGGCCGGCTCTGCCCGCGCAAAGAAGGTTTTCGCGGATGCTTATGCGTTGGACGGCGATGGGAAGAAGCGGTTCTCGGGCCGGGGCAAACCAAGGTTCTCGCGCAGCGTGCTGCCTTCGTACTCGCGACGCAGCAGCCCGCGCCGCTGCAGCTCGGGCACCACCTGGTCCACGAAGGCGTCCAGCCCGCCGGGCAGCCAGGGGAACATCACGTTGAAACCGTCGCTGCCTTCGGTCTCCAGCCATTCCTGCATCTCGTCGGCAATGGTCTGCGCCGTGCCCACGAAGGCCAGGCCGGCGTAGCCGCCCAGGCGCTGCGCCAGCTGGCGCACGGTGAGGTTTTCGCGCCGGGCCAGCTCGATGGTGCGCTCGCGCGTGCTCTGGCTGGCGTTGGTGGGCGGCACCTCGGGCAGTGGCGCGTCCAGATCGAAACCCGAGACATCGTGGCCCAGGGCGATGGACAGCGAGGCGATCGCGCTGTCGGTGTGCACCAGGCCATCGAGCCGCGCGCGGATCGCTTTCGCCTCGGCCACGGATTCGGCCACCACCACGAAGGCGCCGGGCAGCACCTTGAGGTGATCGCGGTCGCGGCCGATCTTGGCCATGCGACCCTTCACGTCTGCGTAGAAGCGCCGCGCGTTCTCCAGCGTGCCTGGGGCGGAGAACACCACCTCGGCGGTCTCGGCCGCGAGCTGGCGCCCGGCTTCCGAAGCACCAGCCTGCACGATCACCGGCCAGCCCTGCACCGGCCGCGCGATGTGCAGCGGGCCGCGCACGGAGAAATACGGGCCCTTGTGGTTGAGCACGTGCAGCCGCTCGGGGTCGAAGAAGCGGCCGCTGTCCGCGTCGCGAACAAACGCATCGTCGGCCCAGCTGTCCCACAAGCCGGTGACCACGTCGTGGAACTCACGGGCGCGCACGTAGCGCTGGTCGTGCTCCATGTGGTCGTCCAGGCCGAAGTTGCGCGCCGCGTCCGGGTTGCTGGTGGTAACGATGTTCCAGCCCGCGCGGCCGTGGCTCAGGTGGTCCAGCGACGCGAAGCGCCGGGCGATGTGAAACGGTTCCTCGAACGTGGTGGAGGCCGTGGCCACCAGCCCGATGTGCCGCGTGTGCTGGGCCAGGGCCGAGAGCAGCGTGAAGGGCTCGAACGAAGTCACCGTGTGGCTGCGCTGCAGGGCTTCGAGCGGCATGTTGAGCACGGCCAGGTGGTCGGCCATGAAGAAGGCATCGAAGCGCGCGGCCTCCAGGCGCTTCACCAGGTACTTCAGGCGCTCGAAGTTGAAATTGGCATCGGCCCAGGCGCCAGGGTATCGCCAGGCACCGGTGTGGATGCTGACGGGGCGCATGAACGCGCCCAGCCGCAGCTGGCGCCGGCTCATGCCTCGCTGCCTTCGATGTCCTCGCCCAGCTCGTGCAGCAGGTGTTCGACGAACGCCTCCATCGGCGGCAGACCCGGCGGCAGCGACCGCCCCGTGTGCAAGGGAAACCAGCCGCGCCGGCCCGCGCTCAGCCGCAGGAAGACCACGTCGGGAGACTCGCCGGCATCGAACACATGGGGCACGCCGGGCGACAGCCAGACCCAGTCCCCAGCCTCGCACAACAGTCCCGTGAAACCACCCGAGGTGCGCACGCTCAACAGCGCCGTGCCTTTCAGGAAGACACAGGCCACGGCGTCTTCGCTGGCGAGCTCCTGGGGCCGTGGGTGCGCGCCGTCGTAACCCCGGCGGGCAAAGCGCACGCGCTCCGACACGTGTGCGCCCAGTTGGCGCCGCAACTCGACCAGCGCCTTCGCGTGGTCCGCCACGGCATCGCCCGGGTCCGGTCCGTCGACCCAGCGCCCCCAGCGCACGCCCACCGAGGCCGCCAGCGGGCAGACCGCGCCCTCGCACACCGAGGTGGACAACCAGAGACCGTCGGTATCGAACGTCGCAACAGCAGCCATGCGAGCCAGTGTCCGCATGCCCCGCAGCCAGCACAACGACGCATTCAGACTTAGCTCATGCGCTCAGCGTCTATGCAGTCCATATGCCACGAAGCCATAAACAAACTACTTCATAGTCGTTTGGTTATTTGGATGGCCTCTAGAGAATGCAGTTTCGCATTTAATAAAGGAGCCCTTCATGAGCAACACCCTTCGACTGGGCGACACCGCGCCGGACTTCACGCAAGACTCCACCGCAGGCCCCATCCATTTCCACGACTGGGCCGGCGACAGCTGGGTGGTGCTGTTCTCGCACCCCGCTGACTTCACCCCCGTATGCACCACCGAGCTGGGCAAGACGGCCGCGCTCTCGGGTGAATTCGCCAAGCGCAAAGTCAAGCCCATCGCGGTCAGTGTCGACCCGCTGGACTCGCACGGCAAATGGGTGCTCGACATCAACGAGACCCAGAACACCACGGTGAACTTCCCCATCCTCGCCGATGCGGACAAGAAGGTCGCCACGCTGTACGACATGATCCACCCCAACGCCTCGGCCACCGCCACGGTGCGCAGCGTGTTCATCATCGACCCGAAGAAGGTGATCCGCACCACGCTGACCTACCCCGCCAGCACCGGCCGCAATTTCGACGAGATCCTGCGCGTCATCGACTCGCTGCAGCTCACCGACAGCCACAAGGTGGCCACGCCCGCCAACTGGAAAGACGGCGACGACGTGGTGATCGTGCCCAGCCTGCAAGACCCGGCCGAAATCGCACAGCGCTTCCCCAAAGGCTTCAAGGCCGTGCGGCCCTACCTGCGCCTCACCCCGCAGCCCAACCGCTGAGGGTTCGCCGCATGTCCTCACCCACCGTCATCATCATTCCGGGCTGGCGCAACTCCGGCCCGGGCCACTGGCAAACGCTGTGGTCCGACAGCCTGCCCTCGGTGCTGCGGGTGGAGCAGGACGACTGGGTGGCGCCGGTGCGCAAGGCCTGGGTGGCGCGGCTGAGCGAAACGATTGAACGCGCACCCGGCCCGGTGGTGGTGGTTGCGCACAGCCTGGGCTGCATCACCACCACCCACCTGCCACCCGAGATCACGCAGCGCATCCAGGGCGCGCTGCTCGTGGCCCCGGCCGACCCCGAGCGCCGGGGCGTGCTGGCCGACTTCGCGCCCGTGCCCTACCAGCGCCTGCCGTACCGCAGCATCCTGGTGGCCAGCGCCAACGACCCCTACTGCCCAGTGCGCACGGCCGGCGCCTACGCCCGGGCCTGGGGCAGCGAGTTCGTGCGGCTCAACGATGCGGGGCACATCAACGTGGATTCCGGGCATGGCCACTGGCCGCTGGGACTGGCGTTGCTGCAGTCGCTGGGGGCGGACGTGTCGGCTCGTACCCAGCAGCCAGAAACCGCCTGACATCCGTTCACGGAGCACGCTGCCCAGAGGGGCTGCACAGCGTTACACACCCAGGCCCGTCTTGCACCAGGGCAGTGCATTGACCGGGCCCAGTGCATCTCCAGTACTTTTTTTCGCTTCATTCCAAAGAAGCGGCAATCCGATCTTTCAATCCAGCGCCTTGTGAAAGACGCGGGCAAAGCGCGCCCACCTCCCCAAGACTGCGCCGATCCAAATTTCTGTTGAAGCGCTAACCGCGATTCACCGGAAACCTTGGTTCTTCACCACCACAACCGGCGAAGCGCGCCCAGTCACTCATGATCATTGAAAACGTCGCCGCCAGCTTTCCTACCCGAAAAGTGAGCAATGAAGAGGTCGTGGATCTGATCCGGCTCCACTCGAAGCACTTCGATGGCGACCTTTCCCAGGCTCTGGAGACCGTCAAGACATTTCTGGACCACAGCGGATTGGTGACCCGCCAGTGGCAAGCCGAGGGAGAGCGGCCGATCGAACACCTGGAGAAGGCCGTCTCCTCGGTGCTGAAGGGCAGCGCCCTGCAATGCGCCGACATCGATCTGTTCATCTACGTGGGGGTGGGTCGAGGCTTTCGCGAGCCGGGCAACAGCTACATGGTGGCGAAATCGCTGGGCATCCTGCGGGCCGAGTGCTTCGACGTCATCGACGCCGGCATGAGCTGGACGCGCGCGATCTCTCTGGTGGACGGCCTCTTCAAGACCGACCACTACCGCAACGCGCTGGTGGTGAATGCCGAGTTCAACGTGACGGCCGGCGGCTCTCCCTCCACCGCCCACTTCCCACTTCAGAGCGCCGCGCAGCTGGATCTCGCCCTGCCCTCCTACACCGTCGGAGAAGCCGCCACAGCAACGCTGCTGCGTCCAGACCAAGCCGACAACTTCCGCATCGCCTTTCGCTCCAGGCCGGATCTGGCGGATGTCTGCACGGTCTCCAGCACGGGCTTCAAGGAATTTCTGGGTTCTGCGGGGAGCTTCGAGGCACTCGGCGAGGATCGCCTTGCGGCGAGGGGAAGCGAACTCCATCGGCACCTCGCGCAGGAACTCACCCACCTGCTCAAGGACGCAAAGCTGTCGAGAAAAGACGTGGACATCGTGTTCACTCACACGTCGTCAGCCACCGAATGGCACGCAGCCACGGCGCGACATGGGCTCGCGGACAAGATCTACCACCTCTACCCGCGCAGCGGCAACATCGTCTCGGCCTCCATCCCTGCCGCACTCGCACGTGCCAAGGAGGATGGGCGCCTGAAAGCCGGCGATCGGGTGCTGTTTCTCATGGGAAGCGCAGGCATGTCCGCTGCTGCTGGCCGCTTTGATTTCTGAGAGAGAAGAGAAGGGCTCGACTCGTGATCATTGAAAGCGTCGCGGCCAGTCTTCCCGAAAGGGAAGTCACCAATGAGGAAGTGGTGGACATCATCCGTTTCAACTCAAAGAAGTTTGATGGAGATCTTGCCAAAGTATTGCGTGTCATCAAGGCCCGCCTTGAACGCAGTGGTCTTCTCACGCGCCACTGGCTGGGCAGTGGTGAACGGCCCATCGACCATGTTGATCACGTCGTCCAAGCTGCGCTCAACGCCTCGGCCCTGCGACCAACCGATATCGAACTGTTCATCTATGTTGGAGTCGGCGGCGGTTTTCACAAATTGGGCAACGCCTACATCCTTGCCAAGGCATTGGGCCTCCTTCAAGCGGAGTGTTTCGACATTCTCGATGCCTGCATGAGCTGGACACGGGCCGTTGCGCTAACGAAAAGCATCTTCAAGACGAGACCGATCAGAAACGCCTTGATCGTCAACGCCGAGTTCAACATGGTCAAAGGTGCGGCGGGCTTTCCACAAAACTTCACATTGCAACACCCAGAGGAACTCGACTACCTCTACCCCTCCTACACCATCGGCGAAGCAGCAACCGCAACGCTTCTTCTTTCGACGGCTGCAGACAACCTCTCGGTGGCCATCCATTCAAACCCGGGTCATGCAGACCTCTGCATGATCCCCGCGGAAGGGTATCGAGGTTACTTTGACGTCAGTCACATGGTGGCTCAATTCGGGCAGGGAAGGTTCAGCGCATTGGGCCGAGAAATTCATGACCGAATAGCGCAAGAGCTGCCTATTGCCTTGCGCAAGTCGCAAATCAATCTCGCCGAAGCCGACATCGTCTTCACTCATTCATCCTCCAAGAAGGCCTGGGATGACATCGGGAAGCAACACGGGTTCTCGAACAAGACGTTTCATATCTATCCCGAAGCGGGGAATGTCGTCTCGGCCTCGATTCCAACTGCAATGGCGTGGGCCCAGAGGGCAGGCAAGTTGGTGAAAGGCAATCGTGTCGCGTTCTTGATGGGGAGTGCGGGCATGTCATTCGCGGCAGGAAAGTTCGTCTACTAAATGTGGAGAAAAGGAGACTTATGACTTCAGATCTTTTCGATCAATTCTCGAAAGCACTTCATGCCAACGCAGCGGCATCGGCGCGCAGCATGGTGGTCGCCGGGGCTCTTGGCACCTTCATTTTTGGCGCGTATGGCGTGCTGTGGCTGTATGTGACGCCTTTGGAGCACGAGAGCCTTGGGCTGAGATTGCTCGGCATGTTGGCATGTCTGGGGCTCTGGTTCAGCCCCCGCTGGCCAGAACGTTACAGGAAGCAATTGCCCTGGCTCTGGTTTGGAACGCTTTGCTACGCGCTGCCCTTCTTTTCGACGTATCAACTGCTGGCCAGCAACTACTCCACCCTTCGATCAATGATCGAAGTGGCGACCGTGTTTTTGATCATCGGGCTTTTCCCAAACTACATGCTGGCCGGAGTGAACATGGTGATCGGTGCCAGTTTGGGCACGCTAGCGGCCTACCTCATGCTTGCAGATTTTTGGACATTGAACCACGCCATCTTGATATCGGTTCATATTCCAGCCCTGCTGTACTGCAGCGCAGCCGGCATGATCTTGACGCGCAGCCACCTCAAGGGCCTGCTGATCCAAGAGAAAATCGAAACGATGAAAGCCCTCATGGGCTCGATCGCCCAGGAAATGAAAAGCCCCATGGGCCAGCTCACCCTGAGGCTGGACAAGGTGGGCACGCTCTTGCCCGACCATGTCGTTGGCGTACAAAGCCAGGTCATCCACGTCGGCGATCTGGAAGCCATCTACACCGAGATCGCCAAGTGCAAGGAAGCGATTCTGCGGGGCACGCAGGTCATCGAAATGACCATGGGCGAGATCTACGGCAAGCCGATCGACCCGTCGGGGCATGCCTATCTGTCGGCCTCCACGACGGTGAACAAGGCGCTGGCGGAGTTCTCGTACCCCAAAGCCAGTGACCGAGAGCGGATCAGCGTCCTGACCAACACCGATTTCACCTTCAAGGGCGACGAGACCCGCTTCATCTTCACCCTGTTCAACCTGCTGAAGAACGCCATCTACTATTTCGACCAATACCCGAAGGCCGGTATCGTCATCCGGGTGAACCATCAAACCGTGACGGTGGACGACACGGGGCCCGGCATGAAGCCCGAGGTGTTCGCGCGCGTGTTCGAGGCTTTTCACAGCGTGGGCAAACCGGGCGGCACCGGGCTGGGCCTGTCCTTTTGCAAACGAACCATGCGGGCCTTTGGTGGCGACATCACCTGCGAATCGGTGCTGGGCTCTTACACCCGTTTCGTGATGAGCTTTCCGCGCGTGGCTCCCCAGGAGCTCACCGCGCGCGACGAGAACGTGAAGCGCCGGGCGATCGAGATCTTCACCGGCAAGCGGATTCTGGTGGTCGACGATTCCAGGCACTTCCGGAACATGACCCAAAAGATGCTGTCCGCCCTGAACGTCGTGACCGATGAGGCCGAGGACGGCAACGAGGCCCTGGCGAAGCTGGCCGCCCAGCCGTACGACGCGATGCTGCTGGACCTGTCCATGCCCGGCCTGGACGGCTATGCCACGGCGGAGAAACTGCGCAACGGCGCCGTCCCAGGGCTGGAGCATCTGGCCATCGTGGCGCATTCCTCCGAGTCCCCCCACGCGGCCAGGGTGAGGCTGGAGCGCATCGGGGTGAACGAGTTCGTCTCTAAGGGCAGCAACCCGCTGGAGGTGTTCGACGCACTGTGCCGCGCGCATGAATCGTCTGAACAACGCGCGAAGAGCATGAAGGCCCACGCGAGGCCGTCGGGCACGAGCATCCTGCTGATCGAGGACGACGACTTCTGCCGGAAGTACGTGCGCACAGCCTTGCTGGCCGCGGGCTTCAAGGTGCTGGAAGCCCCGAACGGGCAGGTCGCGCTGACGCTGCTGAACGATGCCTCGGTGAAGATCGACGCCGTGCTCACGAACATCCACATGCCCGGCCTGGATGGGTTCGAGATCGCGCGCACCCTGCGCGCGCGCCCCCTCCCCCAGAGCGCGCTGCCCGTGATCGCGCTGAGCGCGCATTGCGATGAGGCCATGCTCTCGGAGGCTCGTGAGGCCGGCATCAACGGGTTTCTCTCCAAACCGGTGAAGGAAGCCGAGCTGACCCGGGCACTGAGTCAGCAGCTGGACGGCGGCGGGGCCGATGCCGCCCAACTGGAGGCCGTGGCGCCGCCCGCACCGGCTGGCACCCCGGTGATCCTGGATGTCGCCAAGCTGGAGGGGCTGCACCGCATGGGTCTGGTCGCAGATGACCTCTTGCAAGGGTTGAACGAAGCGCACGCGAAGGTGGAGGAACTGGCCACCTATGTGAAAGCCCTGGACATGTCGCAGGCCAAGGCCCTGCTGCATGGCTTGATGGGCCTGACCGGGCAGCTGGGCGCCGAAGCGGCCCACGGGGAAATGCGGGCCCAGTACGTTTTCATGCTCGAATCCGGTCACTGGCCGACCGACAGCAACTGGCTGCCGCAGTTGCGTCAGCGGCTGGCCGAGACCGAGCGCCAGCTCAAAGCCCACCTGAAGCTCAAGCGCTGAAACGCCCAGCGGGAACGCCTTTTATTCCATCCAGGAATAAAGAAACAAGAACAAAGTCGTTTGGATTCTCTGGGCCGGCGCCCAGAATCTGACACATCCTGTTTCCTGCTTGGAGCTTTCCCATGAAAAACACCCTGCGCGCGGCGCTTGCGGCCGTCGCCCTGTCCACCTCTGCCCTGGCGGGCGCCCAGACCACGCTGCTGAACGTCTCTTACGACGTGGCGCGCGAGTTCTACAAGGACATCAACGTGGCGTTCGCCGCGAGCTACAAGAAGTCGACCGGCAAGGACATCAAGGTGGACCAGTCGCACGCCGGCTCCAGCGCCCAGGCGCGTGCCGTGGCCGACGGCCTGGAGGCCGACGTGGTGACGTTCAACACGACGACGGACGTGGACTTCCTGGCCGACAAGGGTGTGGTCGCCAAGGACTGGCGCCAGAAATTCCCCAACGGGGCCGCTCCCACCACCTCGACCATGCTGTTCCTGGTGCGCAACGGCAACCCCAAGGGCATCAAGGACTGGGACGATCTGATCAAGCCCGGCGTGCAAGTGGTGGTGGTGAACCCCAAGACCGGTGGCAACGGCCGCCTGGCTTACCTGGCCGCCTGGGGCTATGTGCGCAGCAAGGGCGGCAGCGACGCCGATGCCGCCGAGTTCGTGGGCAAGCTCTACAAGAACGTGCCGGTGCTCGCTCGCGGCGGTCGTGACGCCACGGGTGTCTTCCTGCAACGCAACATCGGCGACGTGCTGATCACCTTTGAGTCCGAAGTGGTGTCGGTGGACGCCGAGTTCGGCGCCGGCAAGGTCGATGCGATCCACCCGAGCGCGTCCATCGTGGCGGAAAACCCGGTGGCGATCGTCGAGCGCACGGTGAACAAGAAGGGCACGGCGGCCGAGGCCAAGGCCTACCTCGATTTCCTCTACAGCCCCGAAGGCCAGGAGATCGCCGCCAAGCACAACATCCGCCCGCGCAACGAGGCCGTGCTGAAGAAGTACGCCACCGCGTTCAAGCCCATCAAGCTGTTCAACGTGAGCGACTATTTCGGTTCGCTGGCGGAAGCGCAGAAGGTGCACTTCAACGACGGCGGTCAGTTCGACAAGCTGTACACGGTCGGCAAGTAAATGGCCTCCGCTCCTTCTGCCGTGCTGGCCGGCGGCGCTGCCGCCGCCGCTCAGCGCGGGTCCCCCACGCCCCGGCGCAGCAAGCGCCGGGTGCTGCCGGGCTTCAACATCACGCTGGGCTTCACGGTTTTCTACCTGAGCCTGATCGTCCTGATTCCGCTGTCGGCGCTGTTCTTCAAGACGTTTTCGCTGACCTGGCCGCAGTTCTGGGAAGCGGTCACCGCGCCTCGCGTGCTGGCCTCGTACAAGCTGACCTTCGGCGCCTCGCTGATCGCGGCCACGGTGAACGCGGTCTTCGGCCTGCTGGTGGCCTGGGTGCTGGTGCGCTACAGCTTCCCCGGCAAGAAGATCGTGGACGCGCTGGTGGACCTGCCCTTTGCGCTGCCCACCGCCGTGGCGGGCATCTCGCTGACCGCGATCCTGGCCGGCAACGGCTGGATCGGCCAGTACACGGAGCCGCTGGGCCTTCAGCTGGCCTTCAACCCGAATGGTGTGGTGATCGCGCTGATCTTCATCGGCCTGCCTTTCGTGGTGCGCACGGTGCAGCCGGTGCTCGAGGATTCCGAAAAGGAACTCGAAGAGGCCGCCACGTGCCTGGGCGCCACGCGCTGGCAGACCTTCAGCCGCGTGATCTTCCCGAGCATCGCGCCCGCCCTGCTCACCGGGTTCGCCATGGCGTTCGCCCGCGCGGTGGGTGAGTACGGTTCGGTGATCTTCATCGCCGGCAACATGCCCATGGTGTCGGAGATCACGCCGCTGATCATCATCAGCAAGCTGGAACAGTACGACTACGCCGGTGCGACCGCCGTGGCGCTGGTCATGCTGCTGTTCTCGTTCGTGCTGCTGTTGCTCATCAACGGCCTGCAGACCTGGCAACGCAAGCGCTCGGGGGGGAACCTGCAATGAGCACCGCCACTTCTCCGCGCACCGCGCGCAAGGGCACCACCGAAGCGGCTTGGGTGCGCTACACGCTGATCGGCGTCGCGCTGCTGTTCATGGCGCTGTTCCTGGTGCTGCCGCTGGCGGCCGTGTTCACCGAAGCGCTGCGCAAGGGCTTCGACGCCTACTGGGAAGCGCTGAAGGACCCGGACGCCTGGTCGGCCATCCGCCTGACGCTGCTGACGGCCGCGATCGCCGTGCCGCTGAACCTGGTGTTCGGGGTGGCGGCGGCCTGGGCCGTGGCCAAGTACGAGTTCCGGGGCAAGTCTTTCCTCACCACGCTGATCGACCTGCCGTTCTCGGTGTCGCCGGTGGTGGCGGGCCTGATCTACGTGCTGGTGTTCGGTGCGCAAGGCTGGCTGGGCCCCTGGCTGTCAGAACATGACATCAAGATCGTGTTCGCCGTGCCCGGCATCATCCTGGCCACGATCTTCGTCACCTTCCCCTTCATCGCGCGGGAACTCATCCCGCTGATGCAGGCGCAAGGCAATGACGAGGAGCAGGCCGCGATCGTGCTCGGCGCTTCGGGCTGGCAGACCTTCTGGCACGTGACCTTGCCCAACATCAAGTGGGGCCTGATCTACGGCGTGATTCTCTGCAACGCACGCGCCATGGGCGAGTTCGGTGCGGTGTCGGTGGTGTCGGGCCATATCCGCGGCCAGACCAACACCATGCCGCTGCATGTGGAGATCCTCTACAACGAGTACCAGTCCGTCGCCGCCTTTGCCGTGGCCTCGCTGCTGGCCTTGCTGGCCCTGGTCACGCTGGTGATCAAGTCGGTCGCCGAATGGCAGATGGAGCGCGAATTGAAGGCGCTGGCCGAGCTGCCCCCCGAACGGCCCACGCCGGCCAACCCAACCCTGCTGGGACAGACACCATGAGCATTGAGATCCGCGACATCAACAAGAACTTCGGCACCTTCCAGGCGCTGAAGAACGTCAACCTCGACATTCACTCGGGCGAGCTGCTGGCCCTGCTCGGCCCCTCGGGCTGCGGCAAGACCACGCTGCTGCGCATCATCGCGGGGCTGGAGACGCCGGACACCGGCAGCATCCTGTTCAGCGGCGAGGACACCACCGACGTTCACGTGCGCGAGCGCAACGTGGGCTTCGTGTTCCAGCACTACGCGCTGTTCCGCCACATGACGGTGTTCGAGAACGTGGCCTTCGGCCTGCGCGTGAAGCCGCGCGGCCAGCGCCCGAGCGACGCGCAGATCAAGACCAAGGTGCTCGACCTGCTCAAGCTCGTGCAGCTGGACTGGCTGGCCGACCGCTACCCCTCGCAGCTCTCGGGCGGGCAACGCCAGCGCATCGCCCTGGCGCGAGCACTCGCGGTGGAGCCCAAGGTGCTGCTGCTCGACGAGCCCTTCGGCGCGCTCGATGCCAAGGTGCGCAAGGAACTGCGCCGCTGGCTGCGCCGCCTGCACGACGAGCTGCACGTGACCAGCGTGTTCGTCACCCACGACCAGGAAGAGGCCCTGGAGGTGGCGGATCGCGTGGTGCTGATGAACCAGGGCCAGATCGAACAGATCGGCGCGCCGCAGGAGGTGTGGGAACACCCGGCGAGCCCGTTCGTGTACGGCTTCCTGGGCGACGTGAATCTGTTCCATGGCCGCGCGAACGAAGGCCAGCTGCACCTGCAGGGCGTGTCGATCGATTCGCCCGAGCACGCCGGCGCGCAGGACGCCAAGGCCTTCGCCTATGTGCGCCCGCACGACCTGGATGTGCAGCGCTACGCGGCCGGCCTGCCCGGCATCGTGGCCAAGCTGGAGCGCGCGGTGGTGGTGGGCCCGATCGCCCGACTCGAACTGCTGCCGGTGGACGCGCAGGCCCCGGGTGGGTATGACCCGCTGATCGAGGCGCGCATGTCGTCGGAGCGTTTTCGCGAACTGGGTTTCAACGAAGGCGACACGCTGGTGGTCTCGCCCAAGAAGGCCCGTGTGTTCCTGCAGCCGCAAGCCGCCTGAATCCACAAGACTTACGCCGCTTACATCGGGTATCAGTGCCCGATGCAGGCGGCGTTTTTCATGCGGCGAGCTTGATCTTGCCCTCCGTCACGTAGCGCTTGAAGTCGGTCAGCGGCATGGCCGCAGAGCCGCGCACGTCCTCGTCCACCCAGCTGAGGGTGGCGTCGTTCAAGCCTGTCTCCACCTTCACGGGCCCGGGGCGGATGACGATGTTGGGGCCATCGCCTTCCCGGTATTCGACCTTGCCAACGATGTGTGCGGTTTGTGCCATGGCGCGCTCCTCTGAATGGAAGTCTTCAGGATCAAGGACAGGCGGTGATGGGTCTGTGCGTTGACGTACAGAACTTCGCACACGCGGGGCTTAGTCTGGACCCAGCCGCTTCTTCCGGCTGTTGTCTTCCCTTCCTGCCCCCGTGCAGCTTTGCAAAGGACCTTGACCATGAACACGAGCAAACTTCTCACCACCACCGTGGCAGCGCTGACCGTCGTCGGCGCCGGGCTGGTGTACGCCCAGACCACCACGCCGAGCACCCCCGCGCCCATGACGCAGGACCCGGCCACCCAGGCGCAGCCCACCACGCCTGCACCCGCCACGACCATGCCCGCCACGCCCAGCCAGGACACGACGCAGCGCAGCACGGTGCCGATGACCACCGACGCCCAGGCCGACCGCAACTGACCCTGGACGCCCCCATGGGCCCGATGAGGCCCCGGGGCCCCCCTGCCTCTTCAAGAACAAGACCATGCGCATTCCACCGTCCCTCGCGCAGGACATCCGCAACGGTGCGCTGATCGGCGCGGCGTTGCTCATCTTGCTCATGCCGCCGGTTTCACTGGTGCCGCGTCAAGTCGCGCAGGCCAGTACCGCCGCGGCGATGCCGCTCACACCGGACTTCGGTGGCATCGAAACCTCCGCCGACACCCGCGAACTCGTGCAATGGATCGCCCGCACCGGCGACAACGTGGGCAAGCCCTTCGTGCTGGTGGACAAGGCCGCCGCCAGGCTGCATGTGTTCAATGCCGATGCCAGCTTGCTGGACAGCACCCCGGTGTTGCTCGGCTCGGCACCCGGTGATGAGTCCGTGCCCGGCATCGGCGACCGGCCGGTGGAGCAGGTGAAACCCCATGAACGCACCACGCCAGCGGGCCGTTTCGTCGGCCACCTGGGCCACAACCTGACCGGTGAAGATGTGGTCTGGGTCGATTACGGCGCGGCGGTGTCGATGCACCGCGTGCGGCCCACACTGCAACCCAAGGAACGGCGCGCCGAGCGGCTCGCCTCGGCGACCATCGAGGACAACCGGATCTCGTACGGCTGCATCAACGTCCCCGCCGCCTTCTACGAAGCGCGCCTTCAGCCGATCTTTTCGGCGATGGAGGCCGTGGTGTATGTCCTGCCCGAGCACAAAACCCTGAGCGAGGTGTTTGAACTGACAGCGAAGCGCTCTACAGGCGCCGTGTGACCGGGGTGTGTGCGCACGCGAGTTTGTCGTACGCGCGCCGCACCACACCGTAACACTCGCAGCTGCGGGCTTCGAGCCCGTCACGGTCCAGGATGGAGATATGGCCTCGGTGGTACTCGATCAACCCGGCTTTCTGCAGCTTGAGCGCGCCGCTGGTGACGCCTTCGCGCCGCACGCCCAGCAGGCTCGCAATGCGCTCCTGCGTGGCCTGCATGTCGCTGTCGTTCTGACGGTCCAGGTGCTGGAGCAGCCAGCGGCAGAGCTGCTGGTCAAGCGCGTGGTGGCGGTTGCACGCCGACGATTGCGCCATGTGCGTGAAGAGCGCGTGCGTGTAGGCCAGCAGGTGCGGCAGCAGTTCGGGCGAGCGCCGGGTGTGGTGCAGCAGGGCTTGCACCCCCATGCGGCCGGCGTGGCCGGGCCGCTGCACGATGGCATCGCACAAAGCGCTGGTGTCGCCCATGAAGGCGCACACGCCGACCATGCCCTCGTTGCCCACCACCGCCACTTCGGACGACGCGCCATCCTCCAGCGAGGACACCAGCGACACGGTGGCGGTGACGGGGAAATACACGTGCCGGACGTCGGCACCGGCCCGGTGCAACACGGCACCGGCGCTCAGGTCTTCCCACTCGAGGTCGGGTTCCAGCAGCTCCCATTCGGCGCCCGACAGCAGGGCCAGCAAGTGGTTGCTGGGCAGCGGAGACGGATTGGTGGTCATGGCAGTTCCCTTTCAGCAGGTCATACGATTCGCAGGCCCCTCCCGGAAGAGGGGCACAGCCCAGATTAGGCTGGGGATCGCATGCACGCGGTGTCGGACGAAGTGCCCTTTTCGCCGTAGGAGAACGAGAGGTATCAGGCGCCCTGAGGCTGCAGTGCGATCACCGCCATCCCGATCAGGGCAATTACCGCTCCCGCCACGTCCCAGCGGGTGAGCGACACGCCGTCCACCAGCCGCAGCCAGACCAATGCGACGGCGATGTACATGCCGCCGTACGCCGCGTAGGTGCGGCCGGCGGCAGCGGGATGCAGGGTGAGCAGCCAGGCAAACAGGCCCAGCGCCAGCGCCGCCGGCAACAGCAGCAGAACGCCTTTGCCCTGCTTGAAGACCAGCCAGGTGAGGTAGCAACCCACGATCTCGGCGAGCGCGGTGACGGCGAAGAGGAAGGTGATGCGCAGGGCGTCCATGGGATGGATCCGGTCGTCAGTGGCCGGGGTGGCAGGCACAGGCCTCCCCATGGGCGGCCGACACCAGCTCCGTCAGGATGCCGCAGGGCTCACCCCCCTCGTGCGCACCGTCGCAGCGCGAACGAAGTTGCAGCAATTGTTTCTCCAGCGCCCGCATGCTCTTGAGGCGGGCGCGCACGCGGCTGAGTTGTTCGTCGACGAGCTCGTCCACATGCAGGCACTGTCCACCAGGATCGTCCACGAAGCCGAGCAGTCGCTTCACGTCGGCCAGCGGCATGTCCAGGGCGCGGCAATGGCGGATGAACGACAGCCGCTCCAGGTGCGGCTGGTCGTAGTTGCGGTAGCCGTTGTCCAGCCGCGCGGGTTCGGGCAATAGCCCTTCCTTTTCGTAGAAACGGATGGTTTCCACGTCCACGCCCGTGGCCCGGGCCAGTTCCTTGATCTGCATGGCTTTTCTCCTTGTTGACACTGTAGCCGCTTTAAGGTTTTCAATACAGCACCCAACCAGAAACCCCGACACACCATGGAATTTGACGCCACGCTCTATGCCCGCCTCCTGGCCCGCCTCATGACCCTTCCGCCCCAGGCGCACCACGACCGCTGGTTGATGCTGGAAGCGGCGCACGTGGTCGGTCAGACCCGTTTCGGGCCTCACCTCGAAACCCACTGGCTGATGCTTGCTCAGGCCTGGCGCGACCGGGACGCCGGCGAAATGGCGGGCCAGGCTTTTCGCCTGCTGCTGGTGCCCCTGGGCCACCTGACTGGGCGCTTGCCGATCGGGAACCCGGGCCGCGCCAACGTGAGCGCGTTCAGGCCCCAACCGGTGCGCGCGGACATCGCCGAAGCCATTGCCCAGGCCACTTCTACAATCCCTTGATGCGTTCGTGGCTCGCCGTCTTCCTGTTGGTGCTGTTGCCGTTGCAGTTCTCCTGGGCTGCAGCGATCACGCCGGCGCCCCAGGAGGCGGTGCACTGCCCTCACCCCCATTGCGCCACCAGCGCGCCGGGGCTGGACGCGGCCACGGCACACGCCGATTGCGGCACCTGCCACAACGGCTGCCCCTTGGCCCTTTTCCACGAGTCGCCCAGCCACCTCGTGATCGCAGCGGCCTTCCCGCTGACAGAAGCGACGGTTCTGCCCGCGTCACGGCCCGGCGACCGGCCCGACCGGCCTCAGTGGCCCCCCCGGGGCTGACCCCGGGCATCGGCTTCAGCCGCCTGTAGCGCCTCTGAGGGCGCTGCTTCCCTTGCGCCCCTTCCTCCCGCAGAAGCGAGCGGCCGTCAGGCCGCCCGCGCTTTCCCTCGTCGCCACGCCAGAAAGCCACCCATGAAAACCCCCTGGCCCCTTCTCTTCACAGCCTGGCTGCTTGCGCTCGCCGCGACCGCCGGCGCGCTGTTCATCGGCGAGGTCATGTTGATGACGCCCTGCCAGCTCTGCTGGTACCAGCGCATCTTCATGTTCCCCCTGGCCCTGATCCTGGGCATGGCCTGTTTCGCCGAAGACCGGCGCGGCGCGGTCTACGCGCTGCCGCTCGCCCTGGGCGGCGCCGCCATGGCGGGCTACCACACGCTGCTGATCGCCGGCTTCATCCCCAAGGCCTGGCTGCCCTGCAGCGCCGGCGTCTCGTGTGCCGACCAGCGCCTCGACATCCTCAACGGCATCCAGATTCCCTGGCTGTCCCTGATCGCTTTCATGGCCATCGGCCTTCTGCTCACCCTTTTCCTCCGAAAGACTCCTCGATGACCTCCAAGAAAATCACCGTGATCGCGCTCGTCGCCGTCGTGCTGGCCGCGTTCGGCCTGGGCGCCTACCTGTACCAGCAGCGCGTGCAGAACTCGCAAATGGACAAGGTCACACAGCAGCAGGCCCGCCTGGTGCGCATGCATTCCCCGGTGTTCGGCCCCCAGGGCGCACCCGTGACCATCGTCGAGTTCTTCGACCCGGCCTGCGAGACCTGCCGCGCCTTCCACCCCGTGGTGAAGGGCCTGCTGGCGCAGTACCCCGCCGACGTGCGCGTGGTGATCCGCTACGCGCCCTTCCACCAAGGCTCGGACCAGATCGTCCTGCTGCTGGAAGCGGCCAAGCGGCAGAACAAGTACGCGGCCGTGCTCGACGCCGTGCTGGACGCGCAACCGCAATGGGCCGACCACGCCCAACCCAATCTGCGCGTGGCGTTCCAGGCCGCCGAGCAGGCCGGGCTCGACATCAACCAGGCCATCGAGGACGCCCAGCGCCCCGAGCTGGCGGCCGCACTGCGGCAGGACATCGAAGACCTCACCGCGCTGGAAGTGACCAAGACGCCCACCTTCTTCGTCAACGGCCGGGGCCTGCCCAGCTTCGGGCGCGAACAGCTCAACGCCCTGGTGGCCGAGGAAGTGGCCAAGGCCCGCAAATGAGCCCGGGCCGTGCCCGCGTCAGCCCTTGGGCACGTGGGCGCTGCACCAACCGTTGGCCACCACCATCTTGCCCGTGAAGATGGTGCAGCCCCCCACCCCGTCGCCGGGCTTGCCGGTGAACAGCTGGCAATTGCGGCAGCTCTGTGCCGGGGTGTGTTTGGGAAACTTGCGGGCGTCCACCTTCTGGGTGTCGGGCGTGTAGCCCAGGGCCACGGCGGTGGGGTCCTTGTCGCTCACCATGGCGGGCTGGGCCGTTGCCGAAGCGGCCCAGCCGGCCGCGCCGGCGGCGACCGCTTGCAGCAGGAAGACGCGACGATTGGAATCG
Source organism: Hydrogenophaga sp. GW456-12-10-14-TSB4 (assembly GCF_059424305.1). Taxonomy (NCBI): domain Bacteria; kingdom Pseudomonadati; phylum Pseudomonadota; class Betaproteobacteria; order Burkholderiales; family Comamonadaceae; genus Hydrogenophaga; species Hydrogenophaga sp. GW456-12-10-14-TSB4. Next base: position 37,074 of record NZ_JBWKZH010000011.1, read on the forward strand.
TTCATGGGGCACCTCGTGGGGGACTCGCCGGATCGCCTGCCCATCCTACCCGCAGGCGGTGTGCCCGGGTGCGTACACTTGGCACCCGGATCGCACCACGCATGAGCCCTCAAGACTACGTCCAGCAAAAAGCCGCCGCCTCGGGCAGCAGCTTCTACTACGCCTTCCTGTTTCTGCCGGCCGAGCGCCGCGCCGCCATCACGGCCTTTTACGCCTTCTGCCGGGAGGTGGACGACGTGGTGGACGAGGTCAGCGACCCCGGCGTGGCCCAGACCAAGCTGGCCTGGTGGCGCCGTGAGGTGGCGCAGGCCTATGCCGGCGAACCCAGCCACCCGGTGATGAAGGCGCTCATGCCACTGGCCAAGACCTACGAGATCGAGACCCGCCACCTGCTGGCCGTGATCGACGGCTGCCAGATGGACCTGGAGCAGAACCGCTACCTCGACTTCGCCAACCTGCAACGCTACTGCCACCTGGTGGCCGGCGTGGTGGGGGAAGTCGCCGCGCGCATCTTCGGCCAGACGCAGATCGCCACCACCGAATACGCCCACCGCCTGGGCCTGGCCTTCCAGCTCACCAACATCATTCGCGACGTGGGTGAGGACGCCACGCGGGGCCGCATCTACCTGCCCGTGAACGAGCTGCAGAGTTTCAACGTGCGGGCCCACGAACTGCTGCAGCGCGGCGCCGCGCCCGGCACCGACGCGGCCGACTTCCAGCGCCGCTTCAACGCGCTGATGCAGTTCCAGTGCACGCGCGCCCTGCAGACCTACGACGACGCCCTGGCCCTGCTGCCCGAGGCCGACCGCCGCGCGCAAAAGCCCGGCCTGATGATGGCCAACATCTACCGCACCCTGCTCAAGGAAATCGCGGCCGACCCGCTGCTGGTGCTGACCCAGCGCGTGAGCCTGACGCCCCTGCGCAAATTCTGGCTGGCCTGGAAAGTCCAGGCCTTAGGCAGGCTTTGAGCGTGAAGCTCGCCATCGTGGGCGCTGGCTGGGCCGGCATGGCGGCGGCGGTAGAAGCGGCACAGCGCGGCGCCAACGTCACCGTGTTCGAGTCGGCCCGCACGCTGGGCGGCCGCGCGCGCGCCCTGGCCGTGCCGTTGCCCGACGGCACACCGCTCGTGCTGGACAACGGGCAACACATCCTCATCGGCGCTTACAGCGACACGCTGGCGCTGATGCAGCGTGTGGGCCTGGACCTTTCCGAAGCCCTGCTGACCTTGCCCCTGGCCCTGCCCCACACCGACGGTTCGGGATTGCAGACGCCGGCCTGGGCCGCGCACTGGCCCGCGCCGCTGGACGCGCTCGCGGCCATCGCCACCACCCGCAGCTGGCGCTGGCGCGAGCGGCTCGCACTCGTCGGTGCCTCGCTGGGCTGGCAGCGCCGCGGCTTCCAATGCGACCCCCAGCTCACCGTGGCCGAGCTCTGCGCGCGCCTGCCAGCGCGCGTGGTGGAGGAACTGATCGAACCCCTGTGCGTGTCCGCGCTCAACACCCCCACGGTGGACGCGAGCGCGGCCGTGTTCCTGCGGGTGCTGCGCGATGCGCTGTTCGGCAAGGGCTTCGCGGGTTTCAGCGCCTCCAGCCTGCTGTTGCCGCGCACCGACCTTTCGCGCCTGTTTCCCGACGCGGCGGCCGAATGGCTGCTGCGCCACGGTGGCTCGACCCAGTTGCGCATCGGCACCCGGGTCAGCACGCTGCGCCCGCTGGCCGCTCAGTGGATGCTGGGCCACGAGGGCGGCGAGGACGCTTTTGACCGCGTGATCTGGGCCACCGCCGCGAGCCCCGCCGAAAAAGCCATCCGCCAGGCCGCCGACGCCTGCGACGAAACCACCGAGCCGGTGCTGAAAGCCTGGGCGCGCTGCGCCCGCGCCCTGCCCTTCACGGCCATCACCACCGTCTACGCCTGGGCGCCGGGCGCGCGCCTGGCCTCGCCCATGCTGGCCCTGCGCGCCGAGCCCGACGCCCAGACCGCACCCGCGCAGTTCGTGTTCGACCGAGGCCTGCTCAACCCCGCCGACCCGGCCCTGCAAGGCGTGCTGGCCTTCGTGGTGAGCACCAGCGGCGAGGACCGCGACGACCTGCAGGCCCAGGTGCTCGAACAAGGCCGGCGTCAACTCGGCCTGCCCCTGCTGCAAGCCGTGCAGACCGTGGTGGAAAAACGCGCCACCTTCGCCTGCACGCCCGGCCTGTTGCGGCCGGCACAGACCATCGCACCGGGACTTTGGGCCGCCGGCGACTACATCGAAGGGCCCTACCCCGCCACGCTCGAAGGCGCGGTGCGCAGCGGCCTCGCGGCGGCCCGGCTCGCCACCGAATCCCGCTGATCGGTCCCGTCTGCGGAACCTCTGGGCCGCAGGGTGTTCACACCGTGTGACACTTTTTTCACCGCTCAGCCAGAAGGAGACCTCGCGGATGCACGCCCCCCACCCCGCCCGACAACTCATCGCCGCCGCCGGCCTGTGCCTGCTCGCGCTCAGCACCAGCGTGGCGCAGGCCCAAAGCATGGTCAGCGTCCAGGGCAGCACGCTCAACATGCGCGAAGGCCCGAGCACCGGCGCTGCCGTGCTGTGGGAACTCAAACGGGGCTACCCGCTGCAGATCACCGAGCGCAAGGGCAGCTGGATCAAGGTGCGCGATTTCGAGGGCGACACCGGCTGGGTGGCGCGCTCGCTCACGGGCAGCACACCGCACCACGTCGTCAAGGCCAAGGTCGCCAACATCCGCAGCGGCCCGGGTGCACAACACCGCATCGTGGGCAAGGCGGAATACGGCGAGCTGCTGCGCACGCGCGAGAAGCGCGCCGACTGGGTGCGTGTGGAGCGTGAGGAAGGCGCGGGCGGCTGGATCGCCAAACAGCTGCTCTGGGGCTTCTGAGCCCCGGCGCTCAGCCGTGCTCGCGCACCGCGAGGTAGGCCGGGCGCGCCATGCTGCGCCGTATCCAGGCGTGCGTGAGCGGGTGGGCGTCCATCAGCACCTTCGACGGGCGCGACCAGTTCAGCACGCTGGCCACGCACAGGTCGGCCACGGTGAAGCGCGCAGCGGCCAGATGATCCTGGCCGGCAGCCTGCTGGCGCTGCAGGTGCTGTTCGATCACGCGCAGCGGCACCGCCAGGCGGCGCTCGGCCGCGTCGGCCAGCTCGGGCTTGCGCCGCTCCAGCGGCATCACCAGCCGATGCATGAGCACCGTGAGCGCGTCGGCCTCGGTTTCGGTCACGGCCCAGAAGCTCCAGCGCAGCGCCTCGGCGTCTTCGCGCGGCGTCGCGGGTGTGATGCTCGCGCCGTCGGCCTTGCCGTGGTGCCGCGCGATGTACAGCGCGCAGGCCATGCTCTCCCACACCACCACATCGCCTTCGGGCCGCGCATCCACCACCGCGGGCACGCGGCCATTGGGGTTGATCGCGAGGAACTCGGGCGTGCGCGTGCCGCGGTCCTGGTAGGCCTGCTCGACGTGCCGGAAGTCCAGGCCCAGTTCGGTGGCGGCCCACAGCGGTCGCACGGCGCGGGAGGCGGGAATGCCGTAGATCGTGAGACCCATGCTCAGCCCAGCTGGCGGCACAGGGCCATCAGGTCGGCCACCGTGACATGGGGCTGCAGCGGTGCGTGTTCCCATGCGTGGCCGGCGCGGTTGAGCCAGGCCACCTGCATGCCCGCACCCAGCGCGCCCACCACGTCCAGTTGCGCGTCATCGCCGATGTGCAGCACCTCGGCGGCGCCCACGCCCGCGCTGTCGGCCGCCGCATGGAAGATGCGCGCATCGGGCTTGCCCACGCCGAACTCATGCGCACTGAAGGCGGCATGGAAGTGCTGGCCCAGGCCCACCGTGTGCACGTTGGCATTGCCGTTGGACAAGGCCACCACCGGGTAGCGCTTCGCCAGAAACTCCAGCGCCGGCAAGGCGTCCTCGAACAGCTCCACGCGCTGGCGCTCGGCAAAGAAGATGTCGAACGCCGGCTCGGCCAGCGCCGGGTCGTCGCCCGCGCGCGTCAGCACCAGGCGGATCGCCTCGCGGCGCAGGGCGCTCAGATCGTGCGCGAGATCGGGCCGCAGGGTGTGCATCTGGTTGCGCACCTCGCGCAGGGCTTTGGGGTCGCCCCACTGCGCGGCGGTGGCGGGGGCGTGCTCCCGCAGCCAGGCGGCCAGCACGGCCTCGGCGCGCTCGATGATGGGCCAGATCGGCCACAGCGTGTCGTCCAGATCGATGGTGATGGCGCGGATGCGGCTGACGTCCAGCGCCGTGGGAAGGGGGGTATTCATGTCTGCGGGAGAATAGCGCATGCCCTTCCGCCCCGAACCGACGATCCCCCATGGCCAGCCGGCGCGCACGGCCATCGTCTATTGCAATCTCGGCACGCCCGATGAACCCAGTGCCCCCGCCCTGCGCCGCTACCTCGCCGAGTTCCTTGGCGACCCCCGCGTGGTGGAAATCCCCAGGCTGGTCTGGTGGCCCATCCTGCACGGCATCATCCTGCGCACCCGCCCGAAGAAGTCGGCCGCCAAGTACGCCAGCGTCTGGCTGCCCGAGGGCTCGCCGCTGAAGGTGTGGACCGAAAAACAGGCCACGCTGCTGCGCGGCTACCTGGGCGAGCGCGGCCACCAGGTGACGGTGCGGTACGCCATGCGCTACGGCAGTCCGTCCATCGCGTCCGTGCTCGATGAACTCAAGGCCCAGGGCGTCACCCGCGTGCTGGTGCTGCCGGCCTACCCGCAGTACAGCGGCACCACCACCGCCAGCGTGATCGACGCCGTGACGGCCTGGAGCCAGCCCGTGCGCAGTCTGCCCGAGCTGCGCTTCGTGAACCGCTACCACGACGACCCCGGCTACATCAAGGCGCTGGCCCGGACGATCCGCGCGCATTGGACGGCGCACGGCCAGGGCGACCACCTGGTGATGAGTTTCCACGGCGTGCCCGAGCGCACCCTGCACCTGGGCGACCCCTACCACTGCGAATGCCGCAAGACCGCGCGCCTGCTGGCCGAGCAACTGGGCCTGGCGCCCGAGCGCTACACCCTCACCTTCCAGTCCCGCTTCGGCAAGGCCAAATGGCTGGAGCCCTACACCGAGCCCACGCTGGTGGCGATGGCGAAGAAGGGATTGAAGAACGTGGACGTGGTCTGCCCCGGCTTCACCAGCGACTGCCTGGAAACGCTGGAAGAAATCAACATGGAAGCGCGCGAGGCGTTCCTGCACGCGGGCGGTCAGCAGTTCCAGTACATCCCCTGCGTGAACGACTCACCCGAGTGGATTCGCGCGCTGGCCGATCTGGCCGAACGGCACCTGCAGGGCTGGCCCACGAAGGCGGCCGACAACCCGATGGAGCTGCAGGCCAGCCGGGAACGGGCCTTGGCGCTGGGCGCGAAGGGCTGAGCCGCCGCCCCATCTCGGGGCCGCTTCAGGCGGTATCGCCTGCCCTTTCTTCCGTGCTGCGCAGCACCCCGTTGATCTCGGCGCCGAAGATCAGCGTGGTGGCGCTGATGTACAGAAACACCAGCGTGGCCACCACACCCGCGAAGCTGCCATAGAGCAAAGCCAGCTTGCCGGCGGTGCGCAAGGTGTACGACAGGCTGGCGGCCGCTCCTACCCAGAGCGCAGCGCCCACCACCGCGCCGGGAATCACGGTGTAGAGCCGCTGGCGAATGTCCGGCAGCCAGCCGTACATCAGGGCATACAACATCACCAGCACCAGAAACGCCGAGCCGTAGCGCACGCTGTTGCGCGCCCACAGGGTCTCCTGCCCCACGCCCACGTTCTCGGCCAGCAGCAGCCACACATACGGCATCACCACCACCGAGCTGAAGGCCAGCAGCACCCCGGAGCCCACGACCACCGTGAACAGCGTGACCTTGATGCGCGCCTTCCAGAACGGCAAGCCGCGTTCGATGCCATAGGCGCGGTTCAGCGCCGAGCGGATCGCCTGCATGCCCGATGACGCGGTCCACAGCGTCACGACCACGCCCACGGCCAGCAAGGCCTGGTTGCGCTGGGCCAGCACCTGTTCGATGACCGGCTGCATCACGTCGCGCACCACCTGCGGCGTGTAACCCACCACACGGCCGACCAGCGCCGCCGCATCGCCGGGTTTGCCCAGGTAACCCGCCGAAGCCGACAGGAGGATCAACAGGGGGAACATGGCCAGCACCGACGAGAACGCCAGGCTGCCGGCCTGGTTGGCGCTCTGGTGCAGGATGTAGTTGCGGATGGCGAGCAGGATGACGCGCAAGCCAGGGGCATTCAGCGCGAGGTGCTGAACGCGATGCCAGGCATGGCGAGCTCGGCTCATCGGCGAAGCGCGGAAACGCAGAACTCAGAACGCATAACACGGCTCCTGGGGGTGCGGGCGGGCACCAGCCGCCATGTTAGTTGAACCCCCGCGTCGTCCGCGCGGCCCGGCTCAGTGCCCCACCAGAAACCGCTGCACCAGCTCGAACTGCTCCGGCACGTTGAGCGCCGGTGCGTGCCCGCACCCGGCAATCGTCACCACCAGCGCGCGCGGCCCGCGGTCGCGCATGGCTTCGGCCGTGTCGGCCAGCAGCAGGTCTGAGTCCGCGCCGCGCAGGCACAGCACGGGCACGTCGATGCGGTCGTAGGTGGGCCACAGGTCGTAGTCCGCGGGGTGGTGGCTGAACTGCATCACCATGGCCGGGTCGTAGTGCGGCGTCACGCGGCCGTCGGGCAGGCGGCGCGCCGAGCTTTCGGTGAGCAGGCGCCACTGGGTGTCGCTCAGGTAGCCATACGGCTTGTAGACGGTGCGGAAGTACTGCTCCAGCTCGCTCACGGTGGCGAAGGCCGCCGGGTTGCCCGCGTAGCTGCGGATGCGCTGCACCGCCGCGTCGGCCAGCTTGGGGCCGATGTCGTTGAGCACCAGGCGTTCGATGCGCCCGTGCAGCGGGCCGGCGGCGCACACCATGCCGATGGCGCCACCCATGGAGGTGCCCACCCAGTGAAAGCGCTTGATGGCGAGCTGGTCGACCAGCGCGGTGGCGATGCGCGAGTAGAAGTCCAGGCAGTACTCGGCTTCGGGCTTCGGACTCCATTCCGAGAGGCCACGACCGATGGTGTCGGGGCAGATCACGCGCCAGCCCTGCGCGGCAAGGTGCGTGGCCAGCGGGTCCATGTCGCGCCCGGTGCGGGCGAGGCCGTGCCAGGCGACGACGACTTGCCCCGTGGGCGCCTCGGGCTCCCAGTCCATGAAGTGGATCTCCCGGCCCTCGCAGGTGAGGTAGCGCGAGCGCGGGGTCACGGCGGTGGTGGCGACGGCGGTGTTCATGGTTGCTCGCCTTTCAGCCGCGCCAGCGAGGCCCGCTCGCGCAGCTTGCCCACGATGCCCGTGGGGAAGTAATAGACCGAGAGCACGAAGAGCACGCCCAGCCAGAGCAGCCAGCGGTCGGGCGTGAGCAGGGCCGGCAGCAGCGGCAAGCCTTCGGTGGCGCTGCCGGCCATGCGCAACAGGTCTTGCAGGTAGCTTTGCGCCACCACGAAGAGCACGCTGCCGATGAACGCGCCATAGAGCGTGCCCATGCCGCCGATGACGACGATGAGCAGGATGTCCAGCATGATCTCGAACGAGAGCGAGGTGTCCGGCCCGTTGTAGCGCAGCCAGAGCGCGAGCAGGCAGCCCGCGAGCGTGGCGAACGAGGCGGACAGCACGTTGGACAGCGTGCGGTAGACCACCGTGCGGTAGCCCAGCGCCTCGGCGCGGAAGTCGTTTTCGCGGATGGCCTGCAGCACGCGGCCAAAGGGCGAGTTCACGATGCGCAGGATGGTGAGGAAGATCGCGGTGACGGCCAGGAAGATCAGGTAGTAGGTGATCAGCCGGCCGTTCAGATCGACCTCGCCCAGCGGCGTCTGCAGCGGTTCTTCGGTCAGCGTGAAGCCGGGCGACAGCAGCTCGGGCACACGGAAGGTCAGGCCGTCCTCACCGCCGGTGAAGTCGGACAGCTGCGAGGCCAGCGTGAGGAAGGCCGAGGCCACGGCGAGCGTAATCATGGCGAAAAAGATCGCCTTCACGCGCAAGGAGAACAGGCCGATCAGCAGCGAGAGCACGAGCGAGACGACGAGCGCGCCGAACACGCCGACCAGGATGGCCGCCCACGACGGCGTTTCCGCCGCATTGAGCGCGATGGCCACACCGTAGGCGCCGATGCCGAAGAACATGGTGTGGGCAAAGCTGACGATGCCGGTGTAGCCCAGCAGCAGGTCGAAGCTGGCCACCAGCGCCACGAAGATCAGCACCTTGGCTGCCACGTTGAGCGCTTTCACGCCGGGGAACAGGAAAGGCGCGAACGCCAACCCAAGGAAGAGAACAATCAACAAGGCCACCAGCCATCGGCTGCGCGGCAGGTCGTTGGACAGAAGACGGGACAGCATGCTTCAGCTCCTGTTCAACGGTTGGTGACGGGGTACACACCCTGCGGCCGCCACAGCAGGATGGCGACCATGAGGGCAATGTTGGAGAACAGCGCGACCTTGGGCATGAGGAAGCCGGTGTAGTTGGCCATCAGCCCCACCAGCAGCGCGCCGATGAGCGCGCCCAGCGTGGAGCCCAGGCCGCCGATGATGATGACGATGAAGATCAGCACGTTGACCTGCGCACCCATCTGCGGCAGCACGGTCTGCTGGTACAGGCCCCACATCACGCCGCCCAGGCCGGCCAGCGCGCTGCCCACCACGAACACGCCGATGAAGAGTTGCCGGATGCGGTAGCCCAGGGACTCGACCATTTCGCGGTCCTGCACACCGGCGCGCACCAGCAGGCCGACCTTGGTGCGGTTGAGCGTCCACACCATGGCGGCGAAGACGGCCGCGCCCACCAGCACGGCCAGCAGGCGGTACTTCTCCACCGAGGCATCGCCCAGGATGAAGGAGCCGCGCAGGCTCTCGGGCAACGGCAGCGCGATCTGCCCCGGGCCCCAGATGACCTTGATCATCTCCTCGCCGATGATCATGCCGCCCATGGTGATGAGGATCTGCTTGAGGTGCATGCCGTACACCGGGCGGATGATGAGCCGCTCGAACACCCAGCCCAGCGCGCCGGCCACCGCCATGGCCACCAGCATGGCGGGCAGCAGCGCGACGAGGTTGAGCCAGAGGCTGTCGGCCGTGGTGTAGCTGCCCATGCTGGCGAGCACGGTGGTGGCCACGAAAGCGCCCAGCGCGATGAACACGCCGTGGCCGAAGTTGAGCACGTCCATGAGGCCGAAGACCAGCGTGAGGCCCGAGGCGATGATGAAGACGATCATGCCCATGGCCAGGCCCGCCACGGTGAGCGTGAGCCAGGTGGACGGGCTGCCCACGGCGGGCAGTGCGAGCAGCGCCAGCGCGGGCACCAGGGCCAGCGGCTTCCAGTCGAAGTCGGCGTTGAGTTTCATTGATGTGCTCCCAGAGAGAGACCGAGCAGCTTCGACTGCAGCTGCTCATCGGCCGCAAGTTCGGCCATGGAGCCGCTGTGCACGACGCGGCCGTCGTCCATCACGGCCACACTGTCACCGAGCTGGCGCGCGAAGTTGAAGTTCTGCTCGACGAGCAGGATGGTGGTCTTGGCGGCCTTGAGTTCGCGGAAGGCCGCGATCATGTTCTGGATGATGGCGGGCGCCAGGCCCTTGCTGGGCTCGTCGATCAGCAGCAGCTTGCGCGGCTCGACGATGGCGCGCGAGACGGCCAGCATCTGCTTCTGCCCGCCGCTGAGCTTGCCGGCCGGGTGCAGCCAGAATTTTTTCATGGCCGGAAACAGGCCGAAGATCCATTCGAGGCGCTGGGTGTCGATGTCGTCCAGGTTGCGCGCGCCGCGCGCGGCGAGCAGCATGTTCTCGCGCACCGAGAGGTCCGAGAAGATGCCCATGCTCTCAGGCACGTAGGCCACGCCGCTGCGCGCGATGTCGGGCGTGGGGCGTTGCGTGATGTCCTGGCCGTCGAGTGTCACCGTGCCCTGGCTGGCGTGCCACAGGCCCATGATGGTGCGCAGTGTGGTGGTCTTGCCCGCGCCGTTGCGGCCCAGCAGCATGGTGAGCTGGTTGGCGGGCACCGCGAGGTCCACGCCGTGGAGGATGTGGTACGCACCGATGTGGGTGTGCACGCCCTTGAGCGTCAACAGGTCCTGGCTCATGCGTTCACCTCTTCTTCCGGGTTGATGCCCAGGTAGGCCTGCTGCACCACGGGCGAGGCGATCACGGTGGCGGGTTCGCCGTCGGCCACGAGTTCGCCGTTGTGCAGCACGATGATGCGGTCGGAGAGTTCGCGCACCACGTCCATCTTGTGTTCGACCAGCAGGATGGTCTTGCTCTTGTCTTCCTTGAGCTTGCGGATGAGGTTCAGGATCACAGGCACCTCGTCCACGCTCATGCCGGCGGTGGGCTCATCGAACATGAAGACCTGCGGCTCCAGCGCCATCAGGATGCCGACCTCCAGCTTGCGCTGGTCGCCGTGCGGCAGGCTGGAGGCCAGCGCGTCGCGCTTGTCGGCCAGGGCCACGGTTTCCAACACCTCGTCGGCCCGCTGAAGCAGGTCGCGCCGGTCGCTCCAGATGCGCCACAGGTTCAGGCCCGCGCGCGCCCTCGCCTGCACGGCCAGCCGCACGTTCTCCTGCACCGTGAGGTTGGGGAACAGGTTGGTCAGCTGGAACGCCCGGCCCAGCCCGGCCTGCGCACGGGCCGGTGCGCCGAGCGCCGAGATGTCCTTGCCACCGAGCAACACACGGCCCGCGCTGGCCTTGATCTGGCCCGAGATCAGGTTGAAGTAGGTCGTCTTGCCCGCGCCGTTGGGGCCGACGATGGCGGTGAGCGTACCGGGTGCGAACGCGCACGAGACGGCATTCACCGCCACGTGCCCGCCGAAGCGGACCGTGAGGTCTTGGGTTTCAAGCATGGGAAATCCGGGGAACGGAATGATCAGGCGCCGCCAGTGCGGCGCCCCTCCAGACATGCCGTGGAACCGGCTTTGCCGGGCCACTGGCATGGTCCCCCTTTTCAAGGGGGAAGCCGCGTCAGCGGCGCAGGGGGTTACCGGCCATTCCGAATAGGAATGGCAAGGTCCCCGGGTTTGATCTCGCGCACCAGCTCGGGCACACCCCAGGCGAAAGCCGGGTCGGCCTTGATCTTGAAGTGGTACATGCTCTGCATGGCCTGGTGGTCTTCCTTGCGGAAGGTCATCGTGCCCTTGGGCGTCTCGAAGCTCATGCCTTCCATGGTCTGGATGAGCTTGTTGGTGCTGGTGTCGCCGTTGGTTTTCCTGAGCGCGGTCACCACGGCCATCGCGGCCGAGAAGCCGCCGGCGGTGAAGAAGTCCGGCGGCGCCTTGTACTGCTTGTAGTGCTCGGCCACCATGGCGTCGTTCACCGGGTTCTTCGGGATGCCGAAGTAGTAGTACAGCGCACCCTCCATGCCGGGGAACTGCTTGTAGGCCACCATGGCGGGCAGGATGTTGCCGCCCGTGGCGAGCTTGATGCCGTAGCGCTTTTCCAGCTCCATCTCGGCGATCTTGGGGAACGGGGTGGGCGCGCCGGACCAGCCGACCGAGATGTACTTGGTGCCCGGCTGGTCCTTGAGCTTGTCGACGATGCGCAGCAGGCCGGCGGTGAAGTCGGTCGTGCCCACGGGCAGGTATTCCTCGTGAACGATCTTGGCCTTCTTGGTGAAGTCCTTGGCGGCTTTCACGCCGTCACGGCCGAAGGCGTTGTCGTTCGCCAGCATGGCAATGACGTTGCCCGGCTGGTCCAGCGCCACGGCATTGGCAGCGGCGTCCTGGCTGCTGTTGCGGCCGGTGCGGAAGATGTACTTGTTCCACTTGTCGCCGGTGATGGAGTCGGCCACGGCGGGCTCGACCAGCAGGATCTTCTTGTATTCCTCGGCCACGGGCAGCATGGCCAGCGCCACCGGCGAGGCGGTGGGGCCGATCGCGAGATCCACCTTGTCGTCGGCATAGGCGGTGGCCAGCAGGCTCTTGCCCACATCGGGCTTGCCCTGGTCGTCCTTCTCGATCACCACGATCTTCTTGCCGCCCACCATCATGGTGCCGCCGGTGGCATAGCTCAGGCCCATCATCAGCCCGGCCTGGGTCTGCTTGGCATACGCCTCGAGCGGGCCGGTCTTGCTGTGGATGTGGGCGATGCGGATCTCGCCCTTGCTGGCCTGGGCCGATGCGACCGAGGTGCCCAACGCTGCGGTGCAGGCGAGCGCGATGACCGCCAGGCGGCGGGTGGTGTGAGTCATGTCTTGTCTCCTGGTTGGAAGGATCGTGACAGCGCGATGCGCCGTGCGCTCCTTATTGCAGACTTCGTGCCAGAGGACAAGGCCTTTGATTTCAAAGGATTTTCATCGAACTTGACTGCGGCACGTCCAGATTTCAGACAGCCCCGGATCGCGGAATTGTCTGAGATTCAGTCAATCGTCTGAATTTCAGACGCATCACCTTGTGCCGCCAACCGGTCGTAGAGGCTGGCGCGCGAGATGCCCAGCAGCTTCGCCGCCGCGGTGCGGTTGCCACCGGTGCGTGCCAGGGCCTGGGCGATGGCGCGCTGCTCCAGCTCGGCGATCTGCTCGGGCAGCGGGCGCAGCACTTCGCCCGCGGCCTGCGCGCGCGGCGCGGCGCTGGTGGGCATCGAGGCGAGGGCCAACGCGGGCAGTCCGGCTTCCTGCAACACCGCCCCCACCTGCGCGCCCGCGATGTGGTGCGAATCGCTGCGCAGCGCGAGCTGCTCCAGCACGTTGCGCAGTTCGCGGATGTTGCCGCGCCAGGGCTGCGCGGCCAACAGGGCCTGGGCATCGGCGTTGAGCTCCAGTTGCGCGCCGCCGCCGCGCGCGGCGATGTCTTCGCACAGGGCTTCGATCAGCAAGGCGATGTCGTCCCGGCGCTCGCGCAGCGGCGGCACGCGGATCGGCAACACGTTGAGGCGGTAGTACAGGTCTTCGCGGAAGCTGCCTTCGCGCACCATCTGCTGCAGGTCGCGCGAGGTGGCGGCGACCACGCGCACATCAAAGCGCACCAGCTTGTTCGAGCCCAGCGGCTCGATCTCGCCTTCCTGCAGCGCGCGCAGCAGCTTCACCTGCACCGACATCGGCATGTCGCCGAGCTCGTCGAGGAACAAGGTGCCGCCATCGGCCAGCTTGAACTTGCCGTCGCGGCCTTTCTTGTCGGCGCCGGTGTAGGCCCCGGGCGCCACGCCGAAGAACTCGGCTTCCAGCAGCGTGTCGGGCACGGCCGCCATGTTCACGCTCACGAACGAGCGCCCCGCGCGGGGCGAGGCCGCGTGAATCGCGTGTGCAAGCAATTCCTTGCCGGTGCCGGTCTCTCCCAGCAGCAGCACCGGGCTGGCCGACTGCGCCGCGCGCCGCGCCTGGCGCTTCACTTCGAGCGCGGCGGCGCTGCTGCCCACGAAGCTGGCGAAGGTGTACTTGCTGCGGCGCTGGCTGGCGAGTTCGCGCCGGGCCTCGCTCAGGTCCTGCTCCAGCCGCGCAAACTTGCTGATGAGCGGCTGCAGCGTGGTCTCGGGGTGGTCGAACAGCACGATGCCCAGCACGCCGATCACCTCGCCCGCATCGTCGCGCAGCGGGATGCGGCTCACCACGAAAGTGCCCGCGCGGTTGGTCAGCAGGTCGATGAGAATGGGTTTGCCAGTGGCCAGCACCTGGTGCATCTGCGTGTTCTGCACCACGCGCGAGACCGGGTGGCCCACGAAGTCTTCCTCACGCTCGAAGCCGAGCGCCGGCAGGAAGCGGCGGTACTGGTCGTTGATCCAGACCACGCGCGCGTCGCGGTCCACCAGCATCATGCCCTCGCTGGCGTTGGCGAACAGATCGAACATCGACCGCGCAGCGAGTTCGAGGATGCTTTGCGCGTCGCGCGGCAGGCGGTTGTCCCGGGTCATGGCGGGATGGTACCCCTCACAGGTCCGCGTTCATTCCGTCATCAAAAAGTAATGAATAGGGACTAATCTGAGAAAAACAAGCTGAAGCCGACATTCCCATGGTTCTTTCATCGGCCCCCTCCCTTTCGACATGCCCTTTGCCACTCCTTGACGGCGTGAACGGCGGGGCAGACAGTCTCCCGCATGGTGGCTCATCGGGGGAAGCGCATGTGATCGCCCAGGCACCGGTCAGAGACCCAAGGCACCTCGAAGGCTCGGCGACGGCCAGGCGCCTGCATTCACAGCTCGACGCCGCCTGCGGCATCGCCTACCTCACCCGGGGTCCCCAGGGCGTTGCCGCCGGGTTGAGCAAAGCGCCTCTGGAAAAAACCGGACTCGAAGACCGCGCCCCGATCAGCGACGGTTTTCCGGTGGAAGCGCTGGGCGCCTTCCAGGCCATTCACTGCATTGGCGGCGCCATCGAAACCGGCTCGGCCATCAAGAACTTGTCGAACACCTGTCAGACCTTGTCGCGCCGAAAGGAAACCCAGGCCGCCTTCGCGCAGAGCCAGCTCGCTCTCGACGATGCGCATCGTCGGGCCATGGCATCGAAAGCCAGCCCGGCCGATGTGCAGGAACTCTGCGACGCGGCCAGGCAGGCCTGGCAAGCGCGCTCGTCGAAGATTCAGCTGGACGCGGCCCTTCAGCAGGCGCCGGAACACATCGTCGATGTCGTGCGCTACGCCATCGTGTCGTGGACGTCGCGCGTGTTCTCCATCCTGAAGCTGGCCTTCAAGGCCAGCACGTGGATCTCGCTGGCCGTCAGCATCATGGGGGTGCTCGGGTCGGCATTCCAGGTGCTGGCGGGCGTCGTCAAATGGTATGCGTCGAGCCGGCTGATCCAGCGCGCCAAAACAGCCCTGCGCCAGATCGAAAACGGCGCATCGACGGCCGTCAGGACACCGTTGCAAACCCATCTGATGCAACACATCCACCGCAGAAGAAGCAGCGAACTGCACAAGGCGCGAGACAAGCGGACCAAGGCCCGAATCGAGACGATCGCAGGGGTTCTCGCCTTCGTATTCAGTGCACTCGCATTCGTCTTTCCACCCCTGGGCTTCGTGGCCATCGCCACGGGATTGGTCTATACGGGCTACCGGGTGTACCGAGGCATCCGGTCCTTTTTCTCGACGCGCGAGCTGAACCGCCGAGAAGCAGCCCTGCACGCCGACTTCCCATCCCCGCACGAGTCATCCGCCAAGATGAAAATGGCGGAAGAAAACCCTTCCTATGCCGTGCATTGCGTGATCGAGTTGATTCGGCAGAACAACGCGGCATGGTTGAACGAAGTCCTGGCCCAGATCGGCGTGCAGCGCGCCGACAGGGATGCCGTTTTCCTGCTGGCCCAAACCCACGACACGGTGGAGGCCAGCCGTTGCCTGGAACGGATGCTTTTCGAGAGCGGCTGGTGAATCCCTCAACGCGCCACCGTCTTGGGTTCATCAAAGCTCAAGTACATCCAGGTGCCGTCGGTGTCGCCTCGGTAGGCGCCGGCAGCGCCGTCGTGCTGCGCGGCCACGGCAGCAAACTGCCACGCTTCCTCCTGTGAGCAGCTCACGACCCGCGTGATCCACCGTTCAAAGCCCAGGGTGCGCACCTGTTCCGCAGCGCGCTGCAAATGCTTGGGCACCGAGGGATGCGCCCAACCCCACGTGAAACGCCCCTCTCCCGAGCTGTAGATCCCCACCACCTGCGCGGTGGCCTGCATCATGCGACCGTCTGCAAAGGTCCAGTGCAAGAAGCCTATGCCCATATCGAAGTGCCATCGGGTTTCGCTGCCCAGGCCCCAGGCCTGACGGTGTTTCGCTGTCTGTTGATCGAGCCAGGCCATGGCGGTGACCAGCCATTGGTCCTCGAACGATTGCGGCGAGGTAAGGGCTGCGGCCATCCTGTCCCAGGCGCGCGGCAGTCGCTCCGCCACGGACAACGGTTCGCCGGGCGCCGATGTGGCCTCATGGCCTTTGGGCATGTTGCAGTCGAACTCGATGTTGAACCTGCCGTCGGGATACAGGGTGAACGTCAGGCCCCAGAGGCGCTCGCCGGTCGTCTGCAGGAGATCGTCACGAAGAAAGAGCGCGGCATCTTCAGGCGCGGCCACTGCGTCGGTTCCGGCAAGCCGCTCTCGCTCGATCTTGTTGTCGTGAAGCAAATAGAACTGAATGCGCGCCATCTTGTTCAGGATGACCGCGTGGCAGGTCACGGACTCCCATGGCCGCCCACGCACGAAAGCGATGCAGGCGTCTTTCAACTCTTGATGAGCCTGTTCAACCGATCTGGAAGTGTTCATTGCAGAAACCCGAATCTCGCGAAGTTGCCATTGACTCAACGCGCGAAGGCGGGCTTGCCTCCCACGCTGTTCATGGGCGGCCATGCTCGGTAATTCGGAATCGATCGTCCATCTCCTGTCAAGGCTGACAGGCTTGACGATCCAGAAGGACTTTGACCTAGCGAGAGACGGCATCTCGTTGCCGCCAACCCGTCATTCGTTCCAGATATCGGCACCCGAGTTCAGGCGCAGGCAGATACCGCGGGTGATGCCAACAATGCATGAGCGTCCGTCGCGTTGTATGCATGTCACAGCCAAGGCCATCCAGACCCGGGATTCTTCCAAGCCGATCGATCAAATCGCGCCGAGGCTAACTCGGGGCAGGCCCCTTGAACCGGGCCATCAAGCGCGGCAGGACCAACACCAGCAGCACCACGGCCAGCAGCGTGGCCGACATGGGTCGCTGCAGGAAGACCATGAAGCTGCCTTCGCCGATGGACAGGGCGTTGCGCATTTGCGCTTCGGCCATGGGGCCGAGGATGAGGCCCACGATCACCGGTGCCGTAGGGAAGTCGTAGCGGCGCATCACCACGCCGAGCAGGCCCAGACCGTACATGAGGAAGAGGTCGAACGCGCTCTGGCGCATGCCGTACACGCCCACGGTGGCGAAGATCAGGATGCCGGCGTAGAGCTGCGGGCGAGGAATCTTCAACAGCTTGACCCACAGGCCGACCATGGGCAGGTTGAGCACCAGCAGCATGACGTTGCCGATGTAGAGCGAGGCGATCAGCGCCCACACCAGGGCGGACGAGGTCTGGAACAGCTGCGGACCGGCGTTGATGCCGTAGTTCTGCAACGCACTCAGCAGGATGGCGGCGGTCACCGAGGTGGGAATGCCCAGCGTGAGCAGCGGCACCAGCGTGCCGGTGACGGCCGCGTTGTTCGCGGCCTCGGGCCCCGCCACGCCTTCGATGGCGCCGACGGTACCGAAATCGGCCTTGTGCTCGGGCGCAGCCAGCTTGCGTTCGGTGGCGTAGCTGAGGAAGGTGGGGATCTCGGTGCCCCCGGCGGGGATGGTGCCGAAGGGGAAACCGATGGCGGTGCCGCGCAACCAGGCGGGCCAGGAGCGGCGCCATTCGCTGCGCGTCATGTGCGCCTTGTTCATCTTGTTCATGGTGGCCTCGCTGCGGCCTTCGTAGAGCGCGTTGTAGAGCGCTTCGGCCACGGCGAACAGGCCGACGGCGACCAGCACCACTTCGATGCCGTCCATGAACTCCAGGATGCCGCCGGTGTAACGCACCTGGGCGGTGATCTGATCGATGCCCACGAGGCCCAGCGCCAGACCGAAGAACAGCGCGGTGAGGCCGCGCAGCGTGCTCTGACCGAGCACCGCGCTCACGGTGGTGAAAGCCAGCAGCATCAGGCAGAAATACTCGGGCGGGCCGAGCTTGACCGCGAACTCGGCCAGCATGGGCGCGAACAGGGTCACCAGGATGGTGGCGATGGTGCCGGCCACGAAGGAGCCGATGGCGGCGGTGGCCAGGGCCGCGCCCGCGCGCCCGCTCTTGGCCATCTTGAAGCCTTCCAGCGCGGTGACCATGGTGCCGGTCTCGCCCGGCGTGTTGAGCAGGATGGAGGTGGTCGAGCCGCCGTACATGGCGCCGTAGTAGATGCCGGCGAAGAAGATCATGGAAGCCGTGGGCTCGACCTGGCCCGTGATGGGCAGCAGCATGGCCACGGTGACGGCCGGGCCCAGCCCGGGCAGCACGCCGATGGCGGTGCCGAGCGCACAGCCCGCGAAGGCCCACAGCAGGTTGATCGGGGTGCCGGCGGTGGCAAAGCCCGCGAGCAGTTGGTTGAAGGTGTCCATCATGTCGGTTCCGCCTTCTCGTTCAGATCCAGCCGCTGGCGGTCAAGCCCGGCAGGTTCACGGCCAGCAGCTTGGTGAACAACCAGTACACGGGCGCCGCAATGACGATGCCGGTGACCGCGTCCTTCACGGTCTGGCGCAGGTCGCCGATGGGTTTTCCCTCGCTGGCGCGCAGGCCGCGCACGGCCAGCGCGAAGCACAGCGCGCAACTGAGGATGAAGCCGATGGTGGTGATGAGCGCCGCGTTGAGCAGCACGCCGGCCGAGACCCAGGCCAGTGCCCGCCAGTCGCCGCGCGGTGCGCCCGAGGGTTCTTCCATGTGGCGGTAGCCGCCGGTGCGCACTTCCCAGATGAGCATCACGCCGCAGATCGCCAGCGCCGCGCTCACCACCCAGGGCAGGAAGTCGGGGCCGACGCCGGCATAGCCCGCGTCGGAGGGAATCGCCGCCGCGCCGAAGGCGAGCACGGCGGCCACGATCAACGCGCCGATGCCCATGGCCAGCTGGCCAGGGCGGTGGTCGGGCGCCGCAGCGTCCGCCTGGGGAGAGGGGTTCATAACGGATCCTTGTCCAAACGGATCACCCCGGCGCGCAAGCACACCAGGGTGAGGGCTCTGCGGCGAGGCAGGGTCAGACCATGCCGGCGCGCACCATCGTCGCGCGCAGGGAAGAGAAGTCCTTGTCCACGAACTCCTCGAAGGCCTTGCCGGTCAACAAGGCGGGCGTCCAGTTGTTCTTCTCGACCGCGGCAGCCCACGACTTGCTCTGCGTGGCCTTGACGACGATCGCGGTGAGCGCGTCGCGCTGGGCCTGGGTGATGCCGGCCGCGCCGTAGACGCCGCGCCAGTTGCCGATCTCCACGTCGATGCCCTGCTCTTTCAGCGTGGGCACGTCGATGCCCTTGACGCGCTGGGCCGAGGTGATGGCGATGGCGCGCATCTTGCCGCTCTCGATGTACTGCTGGAACTCGCTGTAGCCGCTGCCACCGACGGTGACGTTGCCACCCAGGATGGCCGCCGTGGCCTCACCACCGCCGCGGAACGGCACGTAGTTGATCTTGGAAGCGGGTACGCCCACCAGCTGTGCGATCTGGGCCGCGGCAATGTGCTCGGTGGCACCGCGCGAGCCGCCGCCCCATTTGATGCTGCCGGGATCCTTCTTGAGCTGCTCGACCACGTCTTTCATGGACTTGAAGGGCGAGTTGGCGGGCAGCACAAACACGTTGTACTCGGTGCTCAGGCGCGCAATCGGCGTGAGCTGGGTGACGGACACCGGTGGCTTGCCGGTGATGATGCCGCCGAGCATGACGGCGCCCATGACCATCAGCGCATTGGGGTCGCCCTTGCTCGCGTTGTAGAACTGCGCCAGGCCGATGGCCCCTGCCGCGCCACCCTTGTTCTCGTAGGTCACCGAGGCGGCCACACCGGCATCGCGCATGGCGTCACCGAGTGCGCGGCCGGTGCCGTCCCACCCGCCGCCCGGGTTGGCGGGAATCATCATCTTGATGTTGGCATTGGCCCAGGCTGCGTTGGGCAACGCGCCAGCAGCGGCCAGCGCCGCCAGGGATTTGAGGAAGGTATCGCGACGCATGGTTTGTCTCCTGGAGTGGCTGAACCGATGTCCCTATCTTCTGCCTGCTCGCTGTCAGTTCGCTGTCCGATTCATTGGTGAAAACCCTAGGAATGCAACGAACGGTCCCACGTGCCGCGCCCATAATCGACGGCCATGAAGCTGCTCCTGATCGAAGACAACGCCACCATGCAGACCACCCTGCGGCGCAGCTTCGAGCGGCGCGGCATGCAGGTGCTGGGCTGCGAGGACGGCGCCCGCGCGCTCGCGCTGTGGCAGGCCAGCCTGCCCGATGCGGTGCTGCTCGACCTGAGCCTGCCCGGCCTGGACGGGTTGGAGGTGTTGAGCCAGGCGCGCGCCGCGGGCTTGAGCACGCCGGTGATCGTGCTGACCGCGCGCGGCACGGTGGGCGACCGCATCCTCGGCCTGAACACGGGGGCGGACGACTACATGCCCAAGCCCTTCGACCTCGACGAGCTCGAGGCGCGCGTGCGAGCCCTGGTGCGGCGCTCGGGCGGTAGCGCCGAGAACACCGCGCGCGGGCCGGCGTGGTGCGGCATGCACGTCGAGAAGGACAGCGGTGCGGTGTACTTTGACGGTCGCCCCATGGAGCTCGCGCCGCGCGAACTGGCGTTGCTGCAGGCCCTGCTGGGCAAGCCCGGGCACGCCATCGCCAAGGAGCGCCTGTTCGAGCTGGTGTTTCCAGGCGAGCACCAGGTGCAGCCGGAGGCCATCGAGGTGGTGGCCTACCGCCTGCGCAAGAAGATCGCCCACACCGGCGCGCAGTTGGTCACCTTGCGCGGCCTGGGCTATCTGCTGAAGGCCACGGCTTGAAGCCCGCGCCCCAGCCCCCCCGGGCGCGCGCGGCGTCGTTGCGCCGCACGCTGCTCATGGGCATCCTGCTGCCGGTGTTCGCCTTCGTGGTGATCAACACCGTCGTGCTGTACCGCCAGGCGCTCGACGCCGCCGACACCGCCTACGACCGCACCCTGCTGGCGACCGCGAAGTCGCTCGGCGAACAGCTGCGGGTCACCGGTTCGGGCGAGAACGTGCGGGTGGAGTCCACCCTGCTCTACTCGGCGCTCGAGGCCTTCGAGGCCGACAACCGCAGTCGCATCTTCTACCGCGTGAACGGCCTCAAAGGTGAGATGGTCTCAGGCTTCGACGACATGCCCGACTGGCGCCGCGACATTCCACAGAAAAACCTGTATGCCGCGCTGGTGAACTTCTACGACGACGAGTACCGGGGCATGCCGGTGCGCATGGCGGTGCTTCTGCAGCCGGTCTCAGGCGTGTACGAACAGGGCATGGCCACCATCCAGGTGGCCGAGACACTGGAGTTGCGCCAGACGCTGGCGCGCCAGATCCTGATCGACACGCTGTGGCGGCAGGCCGGTCTGGTGGTGGTGATCGCGCTGGTGGTGGTGTTTGTCGTGCAGCGCGCCACGCGCCCGGTGCGCGCGCTCAGCCACGCGCTGGGCATGCGCAACGAGAACGACCTCTCGCCCCTCTCCACGCAAGACGCGCCGCGCGAACTGCTGCCTTTGCTGGACGCGACCAACCAGCACATGCAGCGCCTGTCGCACCTTCTGGAACACCAGAAGCGTTTCGTGCGCGACACCTCGCACCAGTTGCGCACGCCGCTGGCGGTGCTCAAGACCCAGGTGCAGTCGGCGCGGCGCGGCGACGTGCCTCCTCAGCAAGCCCTGGAGGAGATCAGCCACACCGTGGAACGCGCCACGGAGCTGGCCAACCAGATGCTGGCGCTGGCCAAGGTGGAGCAGTTGCGCCAGGACGGCCGACCGCCGGTGATCGACTGGTCCGGGGTGGTGCGCGCGGTGGCGCTCGACCTGTCGGCCCTGATCGCCGACCGCTCGCTCGATTTTTCGCTCGACACACAGGCCGCACCGGTGCAGGCGCACGAATGGGCCTTGCGCGAACTCAGCCGCAACCTGCTGCACAACGCGATCAAGAACACGCCCGCAGACTCCTGCTTGTCGGTGCACCTGGTGGTGGACCGGCAGACCGCCGCACTCACCATCCGCGACGAAGGTCCCGGCATCTCGCCCGGCTTGCGCGAGCGCCTGTTCCAGCCCTTCGCCACCGACCAGCAGCGCGCACCCGGCGTGTCGGGCTCCGGCCTGGGCCTGGCGATCTGCCGCGAGATCGTGCTGTCGCTCGACGGCGGCATCGAACTGGACAACCGCACCCATCAGGGTCAGGTCATCGGGCTGGACGCGATCGTGCGCCTGCCCCTGGCCATGGCCCCCGTCACCCCATGAAACCTGCCCCCGACCCCGCCAGCGACAAGGTGCGCCTGGACAAATGGCTCTGGGCCGCGCGCTTCTACAAGACGCGCGGCCTGAGCAGCGAAGCGATCGACAAAGGCCACGTGCGGCTCAACGGCCTGCCGGTCAAACCCTCGCGCGACGTGAAGCCGGGCGACACGCTCGAACTGCGCATCGGGCCGGACACGCGCACCGTGATCGTGAAAGGCCTGAGCGGCGTTCGCGGCCCGGCGCCGGTGGCCGCCCTGCTCTACGAGGAAACCGCCGCCTCGCTCAAGCTGCGCAGCGAAGCCGCCGAACGGCGGCGCCTGGCACCAGAGCCCGCTCACAGCCAGCCCATGGGCCGGCCCACCAAACGAGACCGGCGCCAGATCGAAGACCTGCGCGACGCGCCGCCGCGCGGCGAATGGAACGAGCGCTGGAGCGCCTCGCTGGACGACGAGGAATAGGGTGAACAGGCCCTGGCCCTAGCCCTTGCGCAGGCCCAGCCACATCACGGTGGCCACCACCACGAGTCCGCCGACCACCTGGACCGGGGCGATGGCCTGCCCCAGGATGGCCCAGGCCAGCACCAGCGCGAAGATGGGCTCGATGTTCATGATGGCCGAGTTGCCCACCACGCCGAGCTTGGGCAGCACCGTGAACATGATGGTGAAGGCCGTGCCATAGAGGAAGGTCAGGCCCAGCAGCCCCCACCATCCCGTGGGTGCGCTGGGCAGGGACAGGCCGCCCTGCGCGGTGGCCGCCGCCATGGCCATCACGGCGACGATGGCCATGGTGGTCGCGGTG
Organism: Hydrogenophaga sp. GW456-12-10-14-TSB4; assembly: GCF_059424305.1. Lineage (NCBI taxonomy): Bacteria > Pseudomonadati > Pseudomonadota > Betaproteobacteria > Burkholderiales > Comamonadaceae > Hydrogenophaga > Hydrogenophaga sp. GW456-12-10-14-TSB4. The sequence continues at coordinate 59,758 of NZ_JBWKZH010000011.1, forward strand.
CGCAACCGACCGTCGAGCCCGGCGGTTTCCTGCTGGGTCAGCACCAGCGCCAGGCCGAAGGTGGCGGCCGCGGCCAGCGCAAACGCCACGCCCACGCCGATCCGGGCCCAGTGGCCGGACGCCCCCAGCCCCGATGCCGCCCCGAACACGTCGAGCGCCAGCGCCAGACCGATGAGCATCACCGGCATGGCCTTGAGCACGCGCGGCTGCGGCCTCTGGCCGTAGAACACGCGGGCCCAGAGCGCGGTCCACAAGGGATAGGTGTTGAAGGCCAGCAGCGCCAGGGCCACGGGCAGGCGCGCCACCGCCGCGTAGAGGCACAGGCTCTGCACCCCCACCAGCAGGCCGATGCCCAGCAAGGCCTTGCTGTGCCGCGCCTGCAGGCGCATCGGCACGCGGTAGGCCAGCAGGATGGCGGCAACCACCAGCGCGGTCACGGTGCTGCGAAAGGCCACGGCCGTGGCCACGCTCACACCGTGGTCGAACGCGAGGCGCGCGGCCACGTGGTTGGCCCCCATCATGAAGGCGATGAGCAGCAGGGTGGCGAAGGCGGCGCGGCTCAGGGCCGCGGGGGCGTGGGTGGCAGTGGTCATGCCCCGATTGTCGGTCAGGCCTTGCTTGCTATCGCAACTGCTGGCCGAACAGATAGGTCATGTTGACCCGCCGGGCCTCGTAGCGGTCCACGAAGCGGATGGTGTCGGTCTCGTGGAACAGCGCCGAGTTGAACAGCACCGCACGGTTGCAGCGGTGCGGCACCGTCACGCAGCCAGCGTTGTGCTGCGCCAGGAATTCGTAGATGCGGGTGCTGTCGGCGTTGTACTGCTCGAAGGTCCAGTCGGCCGGTGCCGGCACGTCGTAGACCTTGAGGCCGCCGCTCTCGGGGTCGAGGTTGTGCTCGCTCGGCGCGATCCAGAAGTTGAGGTTGACCTTGGCGAAGTCGGCATGCACGTTGATGCCGCGCGTCACCGCAGGCTCGTACTTGAAACCCCAGAGCTGGGTCAGCAGGTAGTCCTTGAACACGCGCGGCATGCGCTGCTTGAGCTCGCGCGCAAGTTGCAGGTGCAGCGGGCTGTTGAAGCCCCGGTTGGCGAAGGCGCCCAGGTAGCTGTTGGCGTACTCGCCGTGCCACACGCGCGAGGCGTGGGCAAAGTCCTGGAAGGCCTTGAGCGCTGGCGCGGACAGGAAGTGGTCAATGGTCAGAATTTCAGGCGTGCCCGCCAGGTAGACCTCTTCCAGGGCAAGCCAGTCGTTCTCGGGGTTGAGCACGTCGGGCATGGCATCGGGCATGGCATGGAGCCAGGGTGTGGCCAGAAACTCCTGCAGGCTCGACAGTTCCCTGGCCGAAGCGCGCAGCGCGCTGCCCGGAGGCAGGTCCTTCGACTGGCTCAGCAAGGCGCTGCCGGTCTTGAGGAACGGCGCCAGGCCGGGCACGGCGTGGCCGTTCGCCTGCAGCCACTGCGCCTGCTGCACGTCGTGCTTGAGCCGGAACGCGCTCAGCGCCAGACCCGCGTGCCGCAAAGCCGGCGCACGGTACACGCTCTGCAGGTACACCTCCAGGCTCTTGCGACCGGCCGCGATGACCCGGGGCGTGTCCACGCTGTCGCTGAGCACCGTGGCCGCCAGGTTGGTGTGCGCCTGGACCATCGCCGGGTCCAGCGCAATGGCCTTCTCGCAACTCGCCACGGCCTCGGGGATGCGGCCCAGCTGCTTGAGCGCATTGCCGCGCTCCACCCAGGCCTGGGCGTGTTTCGGGTGCGCCTGGCTGGCGCGCTCGGCGCGGGCCAGGGCCTCGTCGTACCGGGCCAGTTCGTTGAGCGCGTTGCTGAGATTGCACAGCACCACGGGGTTGTCGGGCTCCGCCGTCAGCGCCCGTTCGTAGCTGCTCAGTGCTTCCTGCTGGCGCCCGAGCCGTTGCAACACATTGCCCTGGTTGCACAGCAGCGCCACGTGCGCCGGGTGGGCCTGCAGGGCATGCTCGAAACAGGCCAAGGCTTCAGGCAGTTGCCGCAATTTCTTGTGCAGCAGGCCGAGGTTGATCGCGATGTCCGCGTCGTCGGGCAGCAGCGCCTGCGCCTGCTCGTAGGCGGCCAATGCCTCGGCATCGCGGCCCAGCTGCTGCAGGGTGTACGCCAGGTTGTTCAGCGCGTCGGCATTCTGCGGCGAAGACTGCACCGCGCGGCCGAAGTAGCCTGCGGCCCGTTCCAGTTGGCCGGCCTGCGATTCCAGCAGCCCCAGATGGTAGAGCACCGCGAACTCGGCGGGAAATTGCCTGAGCACGCCTTCGTACAGCGAGCGGGCCGCGTCCAGCAGGCCTTGCGAGTGGTAGTGCACCGCCAGTTGCATCTGTTGGGCGGGTGCGAGGGAAGCGTTCATCGCGGCTCCTTGACGATCAAAATGGCCACGGCCCCGAAGCGACTGGACGTAAAAAAGCCCCAACGCCTTGCGGCGGTGGGGCTTGATGTTCAGAAGCCCGCGTCTGGGCGCCTGGCATAACTGGCGGAGCGAGAGGGATTCGAACCCTCGATGAGGCTCTACACCCCATACTCCCTTAGCAGGGGAGCACCTTCGGCCACTCGGTCATCGCTCCGGAAGCTGCGTATTATGCCTCAACTCAGGAGGCATTTCCCTCTCGTGGAGGGTTCAAGCCGTGATGGTGTCGGCGGTCTGGTCGAGATCGAACTCGCGGTGCAGCGAACGCACGGCCAGCTCCATGTATTTCTCGTCGATGACCACCGAGGTCTTGATCTCGGAAGTCGAGATCATCTGGATGTTGATGCCTTCCACGCTCAGGCACTTGAACATGCGGCTGGCCACGCCGACGTGGCTGCGCATGCCGATGCCGACGATGCTCACCTTGCAGATGCGCGTGTCGCCCACGACCTCGGCGGCACCCAGCGTGGGCACGACCTTGGCCTTGAGCAGGTCCATCGTCTTCTGGAAATCGTTGCGGTGCACCGTGAAGCTGAAGTCGGTCTTGCCGTCCTTGCTCAGGTTCTGGATGATCACATCGACCTCGATGTTGGCGTCGGCGACCGCGCCCAGGATCTGGTAGGCGATGCCGGGGGTGTCGGGCACGCCGAGCACCGAAATCTTGGCCTCGTCGCGGTTGAAGGCAATGCCGGAAACGACGGCTTGTTCCATGTCTTCGTCTTCCTCAAAAGTGATCAGGGTGCCGGAGGCGGCTTCTTCATTCAGGTCGATGTCCCAGGGCGTGAAGCTGGAGAGCACGCGCAGGGGCACCTTGTACTTGCCGGCGAATTCCACCGAACGGATCTGCAGCACCTTGCTGCCCATGCTGGCCATTTCCAGCATTTCTTCAAAACTCACGCGCTGCAGGCGGCGCGCTTCGGGCACCACGCGCGGGTCGGTCGTGTACACGCCGTCCACGTCGGTGTAGATCAGGCACTCGGCCGCCTTGAGCGCGGCCGCCACGGCCACGGCGGAAGTGTCGCTGCCGCCACGGCCCAGCGTGGTGATGTGGCCTTCGGGATCCACACCCTGGAAGCCGGTGACGATGACCACCTTGCTGGCGGCCAGATCGGCGCGGATGCGCACGTCGTCGATCGACTCGATGCGGGCCTTGGTGAAGGCGCTGTTGGTCTTGATGGGCACTTGCCAGCCGGCGTAGCTCACCGAGCCAATGCCCTCGGCCTGCAACGCGATGGCCAGCAGGGCCGACGAGGCCTGCTCACCGGTGGCAGCCAGCATGTCGAGCTCGCGGTTGTAGGCGCTGTCGGTCTTGCCCGGTGCCAGCTCCTTGGCCAGCCCGAGCAGGCGGTTGGTTTCGCCGCTCATGGCGCTGGGCACCACCACGAGCTGGTGACCGGCACGGTGCCATTTGGCCACGCGCCTGGCCACGTTGCGGATGCGCTCGGTCGACCCCATGGAGGTGCCGCCGTACTTGTGAACTATCAAGGCCATCGGGAGGGATTGGATTGGGTTGATTGCGGCCGCGCAACCGGTTGTCCGCGCGGCATGCCGGGGCTCTCAGCCCCCTCAGGGCAACCGCGAATTATATCGGCGCCGCGAAATGCAGGCTGGCGCCCTCGCGGGTGACAAAGCCGCTGGCCACCTTGAGGTGGATGCGGTGGCCGCGCGTGGTGCAGGCGGCGATCTGGTCCAGCAGTTCGTCCAGCTGGGCCGCGCTGGCCACCACATCGGCCTCGACGCGCAGCCAGTGCCGCAGCACGTTGGCCTGGCGGTCGCGCGACAGCGACTGCAGCCGGTCGATCACAGGCGGCGTGCCCACGTGCGCGAGATCGATGTCGGCCAGCGCGTCGAGCAGCCGCTGCGCCTGGGCCGCGTGGCCCGCGCTGCGCGCCAGCATGGGCCGAAAACCGGGAAAACAGGCCTCCCACGCGGGCGTCAGCAGCGCCCGGATGCGGTTGCGCGTGAAGCGCTGGTCGGTGTTGCTCGGGTCGTCCACGAACGCGTGGCCGGTGGACGCAAGCCAGCCGCGCAAATCGCGGGACGGCACCTCCAGCAAAGGCCGGCCAAACACGGCACCATGGCGCTCGAAGCGCTCGGCCATGGCCGCCAGCCCCGGCAGGCCCGCCCCCCGGCTGAGCGCGAGCAACACGGTTTCCGCCTGGTCGTCGGCATGCTGGCCCAGCAGCACGCAGGCAGCGCCTTCCTCCCCCGCCATGCGAGCCAGCGCGAGGTAGCGGGCCTGGCGGGCGGCGTCCTCCGGGCTTTCACCCGGGGCATGGGCGGCCTGCACGCGCGCGACGCGCAACGCGACACCATGCAGCTCGCAAAACGCCCGGGCGTGGGTTTCAAATTGGTCGGCCGCCGCCTGCAGGCCATGGTTCACATGCAGCGCGATCACCCGGCCCGGCCAGCGCCGCTGTGCGGCAAGCAGCAGGGCGGTGGAGTCGGCCCCTGCGCTGTAGGCCAGGGCGATGGGGGCCGTCGGATGCGCGAAGCCCCAGCGCCCGCACCAAGCGGCCAACGCCTGTTCACAGGGGTTGGCCGGGGCTGGCGAGGCCTGCGCCTCAGCGCTTGTCTTTGCTCTCGGCCTTGGTGTCGGCGAAGCGGCCATAGCCGTCCAGACGGGCATGGCGCCGGTCCAGCAGTTCCTTCACCTTGAGGTCGGCCACCTGGCGCCAGGCGTCGTTCAGGGCGCGCTTGAGGAAGGCGGCCATCTGCTTGTGGTCGCGGTGCGCACCGCCCACGGGCTCGTTCACGATCTTGTCGACCAGGCCCAGCGCCTTGAGGCGGTGGGCGGTGATGCCGAGGGCATCGGCCGCGTCGCTGGCGCGGTCGCTGGTCTTCCAGAGAATGGAGGCACAGCCTTCCGGGCTGATGACGGAGTACACCGAATACTGCAGCATGAGCACCTGGTCGGCCACCGCGATGGCCAGTGCACCGCCCGAACCACCCTCACCGATGATGGTGGAGATGATGGGCACCTCCAGCTGCGCCATCTCGAAGATGTTGCGACCGATCGCTTCGGACTGGCCGCGCTCTTCGGCATCGATGCCGGGGTAGGCACCGGGCGTGTCGACGAAGGTGAAGACGGGCAGCTTGAACTTCTCGGCCAGCTTCATCAGGCGCAGGGCCTTGCGGTAGCCCTCGGGCTTGGTCATGCCGAAGTTGCGCAGGCCGCGCTCTTTCGTGTCGCGCCCTTTCTGGTGACCCAGGACCATGCAGGGCTGGCCGTTGAAGCGCGCCAGACCACCCACGATGCTCAGGTCATCGGAGAAATGGCGATCGCCGTGCAGCTCCTGGAAGTGCGTGAAGATCTCGCGCACGTAGTCCAGCGTGTAGGGGCGGTCGGCGTGGCGGGCGATCTTGGTGATCTGCCACGGCGTGAGGTTGCTGTAGATGTCCTTGGTGAGCTGCAGGCTCTTGCCAGCCAGCTGTTCGATCTCTTCCGAGATGTCCACCGCAGATTCGGTCTGCACATAACGCAGTTCTTCGATCTTGGTTTCGAGTTCGGCAATGGGTTGCTCGAAATCGAGAAAATTCTTTTTGGCCAAGGTGTGCTCCTTTGGTCTTGTTTGCCACGACGTCCCGGCGAAGCCGGCGCGCTCAGTAACTGACCGGCAGCGGATCGAGCGACCGCCAAATATACCAAGTTGCCACGCTGCAGAACGGCGCCCAGGAGTTCGCGACCTCCCGAATCTCGCTCCGGCTCACGGGTTCGCCGGAAAAATACGCCCGGCTGATGCCATTCTGCAAACCAAGGTCGTCCAGAGGTAGTACGTTGGGCCGCATCAAATGGAAGATCAGGAACATTTCAGCCGTCCATCGGCCGATGCCGCGGATCGCGACCAGCTCGGCAATGATGGCCTCGTCGTCCATCTCCGCCCATTCGCTCACGTGAACCTGGTCGTTGGCGAAGTGCAGGGCCAGGTCCACCAGGTACTCGACCTTGCGGGCCGACAGGCCGGCCGCGCGCATGTCGTCCACCTTCAGCTTGAGCACCTGGGCGGGGGCCATCTTCCTGGGCAGCTTCTCGAAACGGTCCCAGACCGACTGGGCCGCTTTCACCGAGATCTGCTGGCCGACGATGCTTCGCGCCAGCGTGATGAAGGCGTCACCCCGCGACTGCAGGCAGGCGCTGCCGTGCTGGGGAATGAGCTTCTTCATCACCCGGTCGCGCTTCATGAGGTGGCGGCACGCATCCTCCCAGTAGCCGGGGGCCTCGGGATTGATCTCGGGCAGGACGGACGGCGCCATCAGTTGCGCTCCCAGGTGGTGCCGGCGGGACTGTCCTTGAGCACGATGCCCTGCTCCAGCAATTGCTGCCGGATGCGATCGGCCCCGGTGAAGTCCTTGCTTTGCTTGGCGGTGGTGCGTTGGTCGATCAGGTCGAGGATGGCGGTTTCATCCAGGCCGCCTTCGGCCCCGCCGCCCTGCAGATAGCTGGCGGGATCGGCCTGCAGCAGCCCGAGCGTGCCGCCCAGCGCGCGCAACAGGCCGGCCAGGCCGGCATCCTTGCTCCGGTTGACTTCGCCCGCCAGCTCGAACAGCACGGCCACCGCTTCGGGCGTGCCGAAGTCCTCGTCCATCGCCGCGCGGAAACGCTCGGCATGAGGCTGGTTCCAGTCGATCTGCGCCTGCGCCGCAGGCGGCACATGCGAGAGCGCGGTGTACAGGCGCTTGAGCGCGCCCCGGGCATCGTCCAGATGGGCGTCGCTGTAGTTCAGCGCGCTGCGGTAGTGGGCGCGCAGGATGAAGAAGCGCACCGTCTCGGGGTCGTACTTCGCCAGCACCTCGCGGATGGTGAAGAAGTTGCCCAGGCTCTTGGACATCTTCTCGTTGTCGACCCGCACGAAACCGTTGTGCACCCAGAAGCGCGCCAGCGGCTTGCCGGTGGCACCTTCGCTCTGCGCGATCTCGTTTTCGTGGTGCGGGAACTGCAAGTCGGCGCCGCCACCGTGGATGTCGAAGGTCTCGCCCAGGGTGCTGCAGCTCATGGCCGAGCACTCGATGTGCCAGCCGGGCCGGCCAGCGCCATAGGCGCTGTCCCATTTGGCTTCGGCCGGCTCCTCGGGCTTGGCCGATTTCCAGAGCACGAAGTCCAGCGGGTCGTTCTTGTCGCTGGCCACCGCCACGCGCTCGCCCGCACGCAGGTCATCGAGCGACTTGCCGGAGAGCTTGCCGTAGCCGGGGAACTTGCGCACCGCGTAGTTCACGTCGCCGTTGTCGGCCTGGTACGCCAGCCCCTTGCCGCGCAGGGTCTCGATCAGCGAGAGCATCTGCGGCACGTACTCGGTGGCCCGGGGTTCGAGGCTCGGAGGTTCGATGCCCAGTGCGCCGATGTCCTGGTGCATGGCGGCGGTCATCTCGTCGGTCAGTGCGCGCAGCGTGATGCCGCGCTCGAGCGCGCGCTTGATGATCTTGTCGTCGATGTCGGTGATGTTGCGCACGTAGGTGACGCGCAGGCCGCTCACCTTGAGCCAGCGCTGCACCACATCGAAGGCCATCATCATGCGGGCATGGCCGATGTGGCAGAGGTCGTAGATCGTCATGCCGCAGACGTACATGCGCACGTGGCCCGGCTCGATGGGCTGGAAGTCCTCAAGCCGGCGCGACAAGGTGTTATAGATTTTCAGGGTCATGAAAGGGGAGCGGGAACGGGATTCCGGATGGCAGTCGGAGGGCGAAAAGCGGGGCTTTCACAGGCCTTGCGCGGCACCATCCGAAGAGCGGGCCCGTCGGCGTTCCCTGCGGTCTGGCGCAACCGTCGGAACGGGACCCCTCAGATACAATCCATCGTTGTCAGTATATCCAGCCCGGTGACGCGTCCACAGCCTGCCGCCGGGCATTCGATCAACGTGTCACTGGCCCCTTCATGAGAGGGCGTCCAGGTTTGTTTTCGAGGTGCCATGTCTCGCCACGTTCCATCCGATACCCACTGCAACGGCCGTCCCTCCTCCCCCACCACCAGAAACGGTTTTTCCATGCGACTGCGCCAACTGGCCCTCGTGGCCCTGACAGCCGCCAGCCTCGGCAGCCCGCTGGCCTGGGCACAAGGCGATGAGTACGCCGAGGTCAACCGGCTGGTGCGCGCCGGTCAGCTCAACGAAGCCATGCTCAAGGTCGACCAGTACCTGGCCGGCAAACCGCGCGACCCTCAGATGCGATTCATCAAGGGCGTGATCCAGACCGAAAGCGGCAAGTCGACCGACGCCATCGCGACCTTCGCCAAGCTCACGGAAGACTACCCGGAGCTGCCCGAGCCCTACAACAACCTGGCCGTGCTGTATGCCGGCCAGAGCCAGTTCGACAAGGCGCGCGCCGCGCTCGAAATGGCGATCCGCACCAACCCGAGCTATGCCACGGCCCATGAGAACCTGGGCGACGTCTACGCCAAGCTGGCCAGCCAGGCCTACAGCAAGGCGCTGCAACTCGACTCGAACAACCCCGGCGTGGCACCCAAGCTCAGCCTGATCCGCAACCTGTTCGCGGCCGACGCGCGCGGCGCGCGGCCGGCCACGTCCGTCGCGGCGGCAACCCCGCCGGCCGCCCCGGCGCCTGCGGCCGTTCCGGCGGCACCGCCCGCTGCGAAAGCCCCTGTCGCGGCTGCGCCTGCACCAGCGGCGCCCGCCGCTCCAGCCGCTCCCGCACCGGCCGCCGCCGATGCCCAGGCGGATGTGGAAGCCGCGGTGGCCGCCTGGGCCAAAGCCTGGTCGTCGAAGAACGTGTCCGCCTACCTGGGCGCATACGGCCCGGCCTTCACGCCGCCGGGTGGCCAATCGCGCGTCGCCTGGGAGGCTGAGCGCCGCTCGCGCATCGAACCCCGCTCGCGCATCGGCGTGGGCATCAACGACCTGAACGTCACGGTCAACGGCGACCGCGCCTCCGCGCGCTTCCGCCAGGACTACACCTCCGACAACCTGAACGTCACCAGCCGCAAGACGCTGGACCTGGTCAAGAACGGCAACCGCTGGCTGATCGTTCGGGAATCCACGGGCTCTTGATGGTCAGTCGGCGGTTCGCGCAACGGGGCCATGCCAGCCTCACGACCGATCTGCTGAGGCCGGGGCCCGACAACGTTCAACGCGTGACACCGAAACATCGGACGTTCGTGGTTGCCACGGCCTTGGCCGTGGCCGCGCTTCTGGCCCTGTCGCTGCACAAGCGAGCGGCCGACGAAGGCGGGACCATCACCGAGCCCGTCACGACCACCCCCGCCGCCTCCCTGATCGAGAGCGCCCTCACCCGTGTGCAGGGCGCGGTCCAGGATGCAGCAAGCAGCCCCCCGTCCGGGCTGACGCCCGTCCACCTCACGGACGAGCATCTCCAACAGGTCAAACCCATGATGGGTCAGGCCGAGGCCCGCCTGATCGAGATCTACCGCCTCATCGGGAACGCGCAACACCGGGAAGCCTTGAAACGGGCCGAAAGCCTGGTGCGCGACCACCCCAACTTCCAGCTGGCGCACCTCGTCCACGGCGACCTGCTGAGCCAGCAGACCCGTCCCGTGCGCCGGCTCGGCGACGTGCCCGACACCCAGGCCCTGGCGGCATCGGAACAGCTCGCCGCCCTGCGGGAAGAGTCGCGCCGCCGGCTGTTGGCCTTGACCGAACGCCCTCCCGAAGGCAGCGTGCCGACGCAGTTTCTGACGCTCTCCCCGCAGAGCCGCCATGCGATCGCGATCGACGCCTCGCGCTCCCGCCTCTACCTCTTCGAGAACCTGAACCCGGCTCGCGGCGGCGGCGAAGCGGAGCGAGCCCCCCGACTCAAGCTGCTGGGCGACTATTACATTTCCGTGGGTCTTTCCGGCATCGAAAAGACCCTTGAGGGCGACAAGCGGACGCCCCTGGGCGTCTACTACATCACCAGCTCCCTCAATCCCGCCGACCTGCCCGACCTGTATGGCGTGGGCGCCCTGCCCATCAACTACCCCAACGCGCTCGACGTGCAGCGCGGCAAGACGGGCAGCGGCATCTGGTTGCACGGCACCCCCAGCGAGCAGTTCGTGCGCGCACCCCAGGCCTCCGACGGCTGCGTCGTGCTGTCCAATCCCGATCTGCAGCGACTGCTGGGTACCGTGCAGATCCGCACGACGCCGGTGGTGATCGCCCCCTCCCTGCAGTGGGTGAAACCCGAGGCCCTGGCGAGCGACAGGGCGCAATTCGAAGCGGTGCTCGAAGCCTGGCGGCAGACCCGCAGCGCGGGCCATCCGGCGGAACTCAAGGCGTTCTACTCCAGCCGCTTCATGAACCAGGGCCGGGACCTCGCCCAGTGGTGGCCCCGCGTCGAAAGCGAACTGCGAGCCAACGGCTCGCGCGAGCTCCAGATGAAGGACCTGTCCGTGCTGCACTGGCGCGACAAGGACGACACCATGGTCGTCACCTTCGGCGAGGTGGCCGCGGGCCAGAGCCGGGGTGTGACCAAACGCCAGTACTGGGTGCGCGAGCAAGACCGCTGGACTATTTTTTTTGAAGGAACGATCTGATGACGCCGACCTCTCTTTCCCTGCGCCGGCGCGCAGCCCTCTGGCTCACCGCCCTGGCGGCCGGCGCGGCCCTGCTGCCCATGGCAGTTCAGGCCCAGAGCGCCACCGCACCTCGCGTGAAGCTCGCCACCTCCCAGGGCGACATCGTGATCGAGCTCTACCCCGACAAGGCACCGAAGACGGTCGAGAACTTCCTGCAGTACGTGCGCGACCAGCACTACGAAGGCACGGTGTTCCACCGGGTGATCGGCAACTTCATGGTGCAGGGTGGCGGGTTTGACGGCAGCTACAAGCAGAAACCCACGCGCCCGCCCGTGGCCCACGAAGGCCAGGCGGCCCTGGCTCTGGGCGGTCCGCGCAACGTGGTGGGCACCGTCGCCATGGCCCGCACCAACGACCCCCACTCGGCCACGTCGCAGTTCTTCATCAACGTCAAGGACAACGCCTTCCTCGACCCCACACCGATCCCACCCGGCGACCCGGTGCCCCAGTTCGAGTACCGTGGCAAGATCTACAAAGACGTGCCGCGCGCCAGCCTGCTCAATGCGGGCGAGCTCTATGGCTACACCGTCTTCGGCAAGGTCGTTGCCGGCATGGACGTGGTGAACAAGATCAAGGACATGCCCACCGGTGCCGGTGGTCCGTTCCCGACCGACGTGCCCAAAACCCCCATCACCATCCTCAAAGCCACCCTGGAGAAATGACCATGGCCAACCCCCAAGTCGAACTGCACATTGCCGGATACGGCGTCGTCACGCTGGAACTCGATGCTGAAAAAGCACCGCTGTCCACCAGCAACTTCCTGGCCTATGTGAACAAGGGCCACTACAACAACACCGTGTTCCACCGCGTGATCCCCGGCTTCATGGTGCAAGGCGGCGGCTTCGAGCCCGGCATGACCCAGAAACCGACCGATGCCCCGATCGCCAACGAAGCCAACAACGGCCTGAAGAACGACACCTACACCGTGGCCATGGCCCGCACCAGCGACCCGCACTCGGCCACGGCACAGTTCTTCATCAACGTGTCGAACAACGGCTTCCTCAACCACACCGCCCCCAGCGCGCAAGGCTGGGGCTACGCCGTCTTCGGCAAGGTGGTCTCGGGCAGCGAGATCGTGAAAAAGATCGAGGGCACGCCCACCGGCCGCAAGGGCTTCCACGACGACGTGCCGAAGGCCGACGTCGTGATCGAAAAGGCCGTCGCGATCTGATCCCCGGGGGCGACATCGTCCCCGTCCCGCATGACCGCCCTCCTCGTCGACCGCTTCGCCGAATGCATCGCTCCCGCGAACTGGCAAGCGGTCGATGTCATTTCAGACCTGCATCTGCAGGCCGGTGAACCCGACACCTTTGAAGCCTGGGCCGCCTACCTGGGCCGCCCGGCGTCCGAGCGCGCCGACGCGCTGTTCATCCTGGGCGATCTGTTTGAGGTGTGGGTGGGCGACGACGTGCTTTCCCCCCGCACCTCCCCGTCGATCGATCACGCCTTCTGGCGCGACTGCGCGGCGGCACTGAAGGCTTACAGCGCGCACGCACCGGTGTATTTCATGGCTGGCAACCGGGACTTCCTTCTGGGGCCGGCCGGGCTCGATGCCTGCGGCATGCAAGGTCTGAGCGACCCCACCGTGCTGGACTTCCTCGGGCAGCGCTGGCTGCTCAGCCACGGCGATGCCCTGTGTCTGGCCGACACCGACTACATGCGTTTTCGCGCCCAGGTGCGAGAGCCCGCATGGCAGCACGCCTTTCTCGCGCAACCCCTGGCACAGCGCGAAGCCGTCGCTCGCGACATCCGCACCCAGAGCGAGGCGCGCAAGCGGACCACGGGCAGCGACCCCAGCCTCTGGGCCGATGTGGACACCCCGGCCGCGCGCGACTGGCTGCGGCATGCCGACGCCCAAACCCTGATCCACGGCCATACGCACCGCCCCGCCACCCACGACCTGGGGGACGGTCTTCAGCGCGTCGTGTTGAGCGATTGGGACATGGCTGCGCGACCGGCCCGGGCCGAGGTCTTGCGCCTGGATGCGCAGGGCCTGCATCGCCGGCCCTGGCGGCCCTGAGTGGCCCGACCACCATCTGAATGTTTGAACTGATCCAACGCTGGCTTCCCCGGGCGCTGCGCCGCCCGACCCCGATTCCCGACGCCCTCTGGCAGCGGATCGTGGGACAACACCCCTTCCTCGCGGCGCTCGATGCGCACGCCCTCGAACGCCTGCGCCTGCTGTGCACCCATTTCCTGGTGGAGAAGGAATTCCACGGCGCCAACGGCCTGGCCGTGACGGACGCCATGGCGCTGGCGATCGCGGCGCAGGCCTGTCTGCCGCTGCTTCACATGCATGCCGTGTCGGGCGAACCGGTGCGCGACCCGCTCAAACTGCTGGACTGGTACGGCGATTTCGTCGGTATCGTGGTGCAACCGGGCGCCGTGGTGGCGCGGCGCAAAACCACCGACGGCGCTGGCGTGGTGCACCACTACGAAGAGGTGCTGGCCGGTGAAGCCATGGACCGTGGGCCGCTCATGCTCAGTTGGGAAGACGTCGCCCACGCAGGCGAGAACGCGTGGCAGGGGCACAACGTGGTGATCCATGAATTCGCGCACAAGCTGGACATGCACGACATGCAGATGGGCGACGCGCCCGACGGCGCCCCGCCCCTGCCCTCGGGTTTCATGGGCACGCGCCAGCGCAGCGAAGCGCGCGTGATCTGGCAACGCACCATGCAGGACAGCTTCGAGCGTTTCCGCGAAGCGGTTGCCATGGCCGAGCGCTTCGGCGGCGAGCCGCCCTGGCTGGACGATTACGCCGCGAAGGACGCGGCCGAGTTCTTCGCGGTGACCTGCGAGGCCTACTTCGTCAACCGGCCGCGTTTCGAGACCGAGTTCCCCGAGCTGCTGCCGCTGTACGACGGCTTCTTCCGCCCGGGGCTCCGAGGCTGACCGCTCAGCGCTTGAGCAGCACCTTCAGCACGTTCTGCAGACGGCGCTCGGCCGCCGCGTCGAAGGTGGAACCCAACACGGCGCTCACATCTTCCGCCCAGGTATCGGTCGGCGCAGCGGCGTGGCGGCGCGTGAGCAACTGCAGCTGCAGCATGCGGCGCTCGCTCAGGTGTTCGGCCGGCGTCGGCACCTCGGCGGCCATTTCCAGGCGCAGCAGCGTTTCACCGGACAGGGGCGCCGCAGGTTTTGACACGGCCGATGCCCAGGCCGTGCGGTGCGCGGCGCTCACGCGCGAGCCCAGGGCCTGAGCGGTCGGCAACTGCTCAGCATCGCGTTGCTGCCAGGCTGACATGAGTTGCGTGAGCACCTCGCCGTGGGCTTGGGCTGCAAGCTTGCGCAGGCTGGACTGGGCCGCCTCGATCGCCTGGCGCTGCGCGCGGAACGCCGCGTCGCCCAACCTCGGGCCGCGCGGCTCGCGCTCTTCCCGCCAAGGCGACGCACCGGGCCCGCGCGCATCGCGTCCACCGCGCGCATCGGGGCGCCCTGGCGCGCCGTCACGTCGGCCATCGGGGCGATCACTGCGGCGGCCATCGCGGCCGGCCGGTTCGGCTTTCTTCATGCCCGGACGATCGTCCCCGCGCACGGCCACCAGCTTCTTCGGCGGCGCAGCGGGTTTGGCGGGTGCGGCTGGCGCTGAGGCCTCGTCGGCGGCCGCCGCTTCCGCGGCCTCCGCAGGTGCCGCATCGGGTGCGGAGGCGGGTGCTGCAGGCTCGGCGGATGTCGGCACGGCCACAGGCGCGGCGGCCTGCCCCGCCAAGGCCTGCTCCAGCTCATTCATGGCTTCGCGGATGCGTTGCGCATCGCCGCTCGCGCTCGCAGCCTCCAGAGCGCGCGAAGCATCCAGCACGCGCTGGTCGTGCGCGTTCAGGGCCGTGGCGGCTTTCTCGCGCTCGGTGCTCTTGCGCGCGAAGGCTTCGTCGATCGGCTGGCGGAACGCTTCCCACAGTTTCTGTTCGTGCTTGCGCTCCAGCGGCACGGTATGGGCCTCGGCCTGCCAGCGCTGCTGCAGGGCCTTGACGGCGTCGATGCGCAACATGGGCGCCGCGCCCAGCGCGGTGGCCTCCTCGATCAGGGCCTTGCGCCGCGCCGTGCTCTCGGCCTGGGCCGTTTCCAGGCGCTCATGCGCCTTGTGCATGGTGTCTTTCCAGACCGGCTGGATGTCGGCAAACGCCTTCTCGCTGAGGTGCCCGGCTTCGCGCCAGCGCTCGGAGAAGGCATGCAGCTCGCGAACCTGGGCTTTCCAGTCGCTGCTGTCGGCGTGCGACTGCGTCCAGGCCTTGAGTTCTTCGATGATGGCCAGGCGCTGCGCCTTGTGCGCTTCGCTTTGCTGGCGCACCTGCACCAGCCAGGCCTCGACCACCTTGTGCGCCTCGGTGCAGGCTTCGTCGAAGCGTTTCCACAGCGCGTGGTTGGGCTGACCACCCTGGTCGGTGGTCTTCCACTGATCGCGCAGGCTGCGCAGGGTTTCCTGCATCTTTCGACCGCCCAGGCGCTGCCCTTCAGGCGCCTGCAGCAAGGCTTCGGCCTTGGCCACCAGTTCTTCGCGCAACTGGTCGGCGCGCCAGCGCTGCCAACCTTCCAGTTCACCGGCTTGCCCCAAAGCGGCCTGGGCCCGCGCATCGAGCGCGGCCGGGATGGATCGACCGTGGCTCTTGAGCAGGCCACGCACGTCGGCGGCGGCCTTGGGCGTGGCCTTGCCGTGGCCTTCGGCGAGCTCACGCTCGAGCACGGTCAGCGCCTGTTCCAGTTCGGCCGACGCGCGGGCGCGCTTCTCCTGCTGAGCCTGCTTGTCCTGTGGTGCCTTCTCCGCAGGGGCGCTCACGTCCTGGCCGCGCGCGACACGCAGTTCGTCGGCCCACACCGGCACGGCGGGCAGGGGCGCCTGGGGATTGGCGTCGGCAGCCACGGCCTGGGCCAAAGCCGCCTCGAAGGCGTCCCACACCAGCTGCAGCTGCTGGCGCGACCCGTCGAGCATGGGCGGGAACTTCACGTCCACGCTGGGCCATTGGGGATCTTGCGACAGGGCACTCGCCTGCTGCTGCCACTGGGTCACGTCGCTGCGCAGCGTCTCGGCGATCTGCTGGGCATCGCGCCAGGGTTTGGTGGACAGCACTTCGATGCGCTGCGCGATCAGCACCGCGGCCTCGCGCTCGACCTGCACCCGGTGTTGCAGATCTTCAATGGCTTTGACCCTTTCGGCCAGTGCCTGGCGCAAGGTGGCCAGTGGCTCGCGCGAAAGCGGTGCACCAGCACGCGCGGCATCGCGCTGCCAGGCCAGCGCATCGGCCAGGTTCAAACGCGACTGGTCGATCAGGCCCTGGGCCTTCTGCGCCCACTCCGTCGACATCTGCTCCTGGGACTTCTGGCGTTTGACTTCGTCGAGCTTTTCCTTCAACGGCTTGGCCGCGCCGCGGTCGCGGTGCGAGAGCTCCTTGAACACCTCGTTCATCTGTTCCAGCGCGGGACCGGTGGCCAGCCAGTCGCGGATGCGCGCAGCGCGCTCACCCGAAGTCGGAGCGGAAAACGCCCCTCCGGTGACGGCATCCAGGGGGTGGGCGGCATTGGGGCTGGCCGGCTTGGGAGGAGTGGGCGTGTTCACAGCGGACTCGGAAGCGTTGGACGAAGACGGGGTTTTGCGCAGGGAAAACAGCGACATGAAAGCGAGGCTCAATCGATTCGGGTGTCGGCACCACGATGGCGCGACCAGAGCGTATTGTCGCCGCAGTTGGCGCGCCCCCGCGCGCGCCATGGCGGGCACGCGGGGAAGCTCAGCGCGGCGCGAGCTTCAGTTCGGCTTGCGGACGCCACTTCTCGCCCTGGGCGCCCACTTGAGGCGCACCCAGGAACATGCGGTCTTCCGGCAATTGACGGCCGGCCAGGTAGTCCTTCACGACCACACCGCGCGCCACCGCGAGTTCGCGGATCGCGTCGGCGCTGACCGGGATGGAGGCCAGCAACAAGGCCTCCATTTCAGCCTGCGGCAGGTCCTTGGCCATGCCCACCAGGTTGCGGGGCTTGGGAATGTCGGTCCGCCGATAGACCTCCTTGAGCAAGGCCGGGTATTCGGCGGGGCTCACCGCGAGCGAGTCGCTGATGGCGGCACCGTCCCGCG
Source organism: Hydrogenophaga sp. GW456-12-10-14-TSB4 (assembly GCF_059424305.1). Taxonomy (NCBI): domain Bacteria; kingdom Pseudomonadati; phylum Pseudomonadota; class Betaproteobacteria; order Burkholderiales; family Comamonadaceae; genus Hydrogenophaga; species Hydrogenophaga sp. GW456-12-10-14-TSB4. Next base: position 76,779 of record NZ_JBWKZH010000011.1, read on the forward strand.
CCAGCTGGCGGCGCTTCTCGGCCAGCACGCGCTCGTCCAGGCGCGCGCGCTGGTAGCCACTTCGCTCGGCCTCCAGGTCGCCGTGGCCCACCACGGTGATCTGCAGGTTGGGCCGATCGGTCAGGGCCTTGGCCACGGTGTCCAGCCGTTGCCGGGCCTCACCGTCCAGTGCCTTGCTGCCCGGTGTGAACACCACCTGGTTCATTTCCTCCCCGCCACCGCCGAGCGCCCCGGCGATCAGGGAAAACGGCGAGGTGATGGCTTTGCCGATCAGGTTGAAGATCAGCCGGAAGATCAGGGGCGCCAGCTTGAACTGCGGGTCGTTGAGCGAGCCGCTCACGGGCAGGTTGATGTCGATGACGCCGTTGCGGTCGGCCAGCAGGGCCACGGCCAGCTTCACCGGCAGGTTGGGCGCCTCGCTTCCGGCCACGCGATCACCGAAACTGAGCTGGTTGAGGATGATCTGGTTGCTGGCCGTCAGCTGCCCATTGGGCTCGATCTTGTAGGCCACATCCATGCTCAGCTTGCCGCGCTCGATGCCGTAGCCGGCGTACTTCACGGTGTAGGGTGAGAGCGGCGGCAGCTCCAGGTTGCGCACCAGCGCCCGGATGTCCAGCGCCAGCGGCTGGGCCAGCGGATTGAGCTTGCCATCGATCTCCAGCGCTGCCGTGCCCTCGGCGCGCCCGCGCAATGTCAGGTCGGCCATCTGTGGCGCGCCGCCCGGCGGCACGCTGGCGAACGCGCTCAGGCTGCCGGTGAGTTCGCTGAGGTTCGCGGAATAGTTGGGCTTGATGAAGCGGTCGGAGAACAGCACGCGGCCATTGACCAGGCTGATCGGCCCGAAACGGATGTCCGGGTCGGGCACGGCGCTGGCACTGGGTGGCGAAGGCACCGCCGCGGGGGTCGTCGCCGGCGCTGCAGCACCCGTCGGTGTCGGGCCCTCACCTTCGTGTTTCACGAGGCCTTGCAGGTTGATGCGCCCCGTGTCGTCGATGATCACGCGGGCGAAGTAGTCGCTGAGCACGGTCTCCTGCACCGCCACCCGGGTGACTTGGCCGGGCGCCATGGCGAGGCGCAGGCCTCGCACCTGCAGCGACTTCCAGGCCAGCAGCTCTTCGGCGGGCGACAGCGTGTTGGCGGCGAAATCGTCCAGCCCCACGTTGCCGGCGACCGCCAACCGCAAACCTGCCGAGGGCAATGCCGCCTCGACCGTGCCACGGTAGCTGGTGTCCGCGCGCAGCAGGTCCAGATTCAGGCGGTCACCGAAATACGGCTCCAGCGCGTGCAGCGGCAGCTTGTCGGCCTGCACCTTCAACTGGGTGCGCAGACTGTCGGCGTCGCGCTCCGTCTTGCCCGGCAGGCGCAGTGTGCCGTCGAGTGCGAGCCGGCCAGGCTCAGCGCGGTTGCCGCGCGCCGCGCCCATGCGCAACTGCAGCGAGAGCGGCATGTCGGGCTGGCTGCTCGCCAGGGGCTGGAGGTTCTTGACCTGCAGCCGGATCTGATTCACGTCGAGCCTGACGGGCCGGGCCAAGGCCAGGTCTTCGAGGGCGACAGTCCCCCCGTCGATCTGCACATCGGCCAGCGTCACCTGCCACGGTGACGGCTCTGCAGGCTTCGCCTGCGGGGCATCGCCCGAGGCTTTCATCCAGCCATCCACCATCCAGCGCCCGGCCTTGTCGCGTTGCGCGCGCACCTGAGGCCGGTCGAGAGCGACCTTGCCCACGGTCACGGTGCTGCCCGCGAGGTCCAATCGAACGTCCTGCACCTGGAGGCTGCGCAGACTGGCCTGCGGCTGGCGAATCGTCCCCAAGCGGGCCTCGCTCAACTCAACCCGGGACGCGTTGACCAGCAGTCCCATGGGCTGGCCGGCCTTGGCCGCCCGCCATTCCACATCGAGGTCGGCAGCGAGCCGCCCGTCGAGCTCGTGCGTCAGCACGCCGGCGACGTACGGCCCGAACGTCGACAAGGGAAGTTCGCCCACCGAAACCTGCGCCTTGGCCTCGGCGTCGGTGGCAGAGCCCTTGAGCGTCATTGGCGTCTGGCCCAGCCGCGCGGACACCTCGAAGGGCACCGGCGCCCGCACCGGCCAGCTCAGCGACTGGGCTTGCACGCTCAAGGCGTCCAGCGCCAGTTGCGCGGCTGGCGCGGTGGATGCATCGCGCCAACGCACCGTGCCGCCGTCGAGACTCAGCCTGGCCACACTCACCGCCCAGGCGGGAGCGGGTGCCTTGGGCGCCGCAGATGCGGTGGGTGCTGCGGCGGGCGAGGCCTTGTCGGCCCAGGCCTGCGCCACGCGCTGCAGGTTCAACAGCCCCGACGCATCGCGCGAGATCGACACCGTGGGCGACTTCAATTCAACCGCGGCCAGGTCCACCTGCCCAGCCAGCGGCTCCACCCGGTTGAGCGTCACGCCCAGGCGCTCCCAGGCCAGCAGCTCGGCCGTGGTTGACGGCCCGGTTCGCTCGACCATGCGCAGGCCCGCGAGCGCCACGGTACCCGAGAGAGAAAGACGCGGCGTCTCCTGCTGCTCGAACGCGAGCTTGAGCCCCAGTTGCAGAGAGCCGGCCTCGGGCTTGACGGGCCAGGCCGCCGGCCAGTAAGGCAGGTAGGGCGCCAGGTCGAGCTCGGGAATGTCCACGCTGGCGTCGGTGTCCCGCGTCTGGGCGAACGGTGTGGTGCTGGCGCTGGAGTCGAAGGCACTCCCATTGAGCACGAAAGCCAGGTGGGGCTGGGTCACCACATCCCGCCGCGAAGGCAGGTTGCTCAGGAAGGGCACGCCGACCGTCAACCCGCTCAACTGGTGGGTGACCCCCACGCTGTCGTCCACGAACACCAGCTCGCCGTCGGACAACTTGAGGTTGAAAAGCGCAAACTGGGCTGGATCGGACGGGGGTTCATCCTCCTTCGGGCGCAGGCGCTGCAAGACATCGTCCACGTCGTAACGCCCTTCCCCCAGGTGGCGCAACTGCAACCGGGGATGCTCCAGCACCAGGGCGTCGAGCACCGGCGCGAGCCGGAACAGCGATTGCAACTCGGCATCCACATAGACGCGACCCAGCGAAAACTGCTCGCCATCGCCGGCGGCATTGGCCACCCGCAGCCCCTCAATGGACATTTCCAGCGACCAGGGGCGGAAATCGACCCGCTCCACCGTCACCTGGCGCCCCAGCTTGGCCGTGGCTTGTTGGGCCAGCTGCCATTTCAGCAAAGGCGGTACACCCAGCCAGGTCACCAGCCAGAGCAGGAGAAGCCCCAACAAGGCCAGCATCAGACGCCGAGCCCACCGACCTTGGGTCCACCTGGAAAAAAAGCTGTTCATCGTGCGTTCGCTCGTCCACTCATCCCACGAGTGTCGTCGAACTGTGGGGACACGGCAGCGCACACATATATAGAGCCCCAAAAAACAAGAAACCCCGGCAAGCAGGGCCTGCCGGGGTTGACGGCGGGCCAAATGCTCTTGCCGTCGGTTTTGGCGGAGGGAGTTTGGTTGTCTCTCCAGCCTGGAAGCAACAGATTGCTCCCGTTGGGAGCTGACTTGCGGTTCACCGCGTCGTCAGCAAATGCCAGTCTTCAGACAGGCCACTGCAGGTTACTCCCGTTGCCGCGCTCGATCAAGAGCGCATCGGGCATTGGCCATGCAGATTTTCAATCACGCCCGAACCGGCCATTCAGCGGCCCCAAAATCCCGTTTTGGAACATGAAAGGTGGCCGGGACCCGACAAACGGTCATCGACGGCGCATCGATCCACAAGCCTTGCAGACCCAGGGCTTTCCGCTAGCAAAGCCCTTTTGTTTACATCTGTTCACACTTGTTTATACCCAAAAGTAGGCTTAATTCAATTCATAAACATTGACTTGATATTAATAAATCCATAGGATGCGCCAGCTTTGCCCGCCGGAGGGTAAACCCGAACCGTCTATCCCCGGCCAACTCGGCCGCCCCTCCCTTCCAGGATCGGGCTATCGATGGCGACCAATCCAGTCGACCCAGCTCCCACGAGCGAGGTCGGCGCAGAAAGGAGCGATGACATGAACGCGCACCACGCAACGCCACCCAAGAGCACCTCAGGTGCCGTGGCATCCCTCAAAACCGCTGTTGGCGACGCCTACCAGGGCTTCTTCGACATCACCCACAACAGCCTGGCCCTGCTGGGCACCCTGGCGGCCGTGGCACTGATCACCCTGAGTGCCCGTGCGGACCTGCGCGCCAGCGCGGAAGAGCAACTGCTCGGCTGGCTGCTGGAGCGCCAGGAAGCCGCCAGCGTCGATGCGGTGTACGCCGCCGAGCCCAGCGCGGTCGACCGCGTGACCGCCGCTCAACCCGGCGACCTGCCCAAGCAGCAGGCCAATGTGACCTACTGGCTCAGCCGCAAGTACCGCGTGGCGCCCGAGCCCCTGAGCGCGCTGGTGGCGGAGGCCTTCGAGGTCGGCGAAAAAGCCAAACTCGACCCCACGCTCATCCTGGCCGTGATGGCGATCGAGTCCCGCTTCAACCCGTTTGCGCAGAGCCCGGTGGGCGCGCAGGGCCTGATGCAGGTGCTGACCCGCGTTCACACCGACAAGTACAACGACTTCGGCGGGCAACTGGCCGCGTTCGATCCGGTGTCCAACCTTCGTGTGGGCGCGCGTGTGCTGCAGGACGCGGTCAAGCGGGCCGGCTCGGTCGAAGGCGGCTTGCGGCTGTACGTCGGCGCGGTCACCACGGACGGCAACTGGTACATCGACAAGGTGATGGCCGAACACATGCGCATCCAGAGCGTGGCGCTGGGCAAGCCCATGCAGCGCTATGTCCCGCAGGCGCGCCCGACCACCGTGGTGGCGCCGGCCGCACCGGCGCCTGCCGCACCTCCGGCTGCCGAAATCGAGGCAGAAGGCCCGGCCGCACCCAACGCGCTGCCACCCGGCGCAGCCCTCAGCCGGTCCTGATCGGCAAACGCCCGCCGTCCTCGGCTAAACTAGCCGGGTACGCAACTGGCGATAGGCGAGCGCCCCGGCATCTTCTGCCGGAGGTTGCCGCTGACGTGGCCCCCCTGCCCGATCTGTGATCGTCTTCAGGGACAACCACTGGGAAGCGTACCGCTCGGCCCCAAGGGTTCGGGTGTTCAGCCGTTCGCCTGGGCAGCCCTTGTCACCGCGCAAGGTTCCACGTCTTGAAGGACTGCCATGTACGACCGCAACATCCTCATCCAGCAAACCGACCCTGAACTGTTTGCCGCCATCCAGGCCGAAAACGCGCGCCAGGAACACCACATCGAGCTGATCGCCAGCGAGAACTACGCCTCGCCAGCCGTGATGGCCGCGCAAGGCACGCAGCTCACCAACAAATACGCCGAGGGCTACCCTGGCAAGCGCTACTACGGTGGCTGCGAGTACGTGGACGTGGCCGAGCAGCTGGCGATCGACCGGGTCAAACAGCTCTTCGGCGCCGAAGCCGCCAACGTGCAGCCGCACTGCGGCGCCTCAGCCAACGAGGCCGTCTTTCTCGCTTTCCTCAAGCCCGGCGACACCATCATGGGCATGAGCCTGGCCGAAGGCGGCCACCTGACCCACGGCATGGCGCTCAACATGAGCGGCAAGTGGTTCAACGTGGTGTCCTACGGGCTCAACGACAAGGAAGAGATCGACTACGACGCCATGGAGCGCAAGGCGCACGAGACCAAGCCCAAGCTGATCATCGCGGGCGCCTCGGCCTACAGCCTGCGCATCGATTTCGAGCGCTTCGCCAAGGTGGCCAAGGACGTCGGCGCCATCTTCATGGTGGACATGGCCCACTACGCCGGCCTGATCGCCGCTGGTGTCTATCCCAACCCGGTGCCCCACGCCGACGTGGTGACCTCCACCACCCACAAGAGCCTGCGCGGCCCGCGCGGCGGCATCATCCTGATGAAAGCCCAGCACGAGAAGGCCATCAACAGCGCGATCTTCCCAGGCCTGCAAGGCGGCCCGCTGATGCACGTGATCGCCGCCAAAGCCGTCGCCTTCAAGGAAGCGCTTTCGCCCGAATTCACAGCCTATCAGCAACAAGTGCTGACAAATGCCAGCATCGTCGCCGAAACACTGACGTCGCGCGGCCTGCGCATCATCAGCGGCCGCACGGAAAGCCATGTGATGCTGGTTGACCTGCGCGCCAAAGGCATCACCGGCAAGGAAGCCGAAGCGGTGCTGGGCAGCGCGCACATGACGATCAACAAGAACGCCATCCCGAACGACCCGGAAAAGCCCATGGTCACCAGCGGCGTGCGCATCGGCACGCCAGCCATGACCACCCGCGGCTTCAAGGACGAGGAGGCTCGCCTGACCGCCAACCTGATCGCCGACGTGCTGGACAATCCGCGCGACCCGGCCAACATCGAGGCCGTGCGCGCCAAGGTGAATGCCTTGACCGCCCGCTTCCCGGTCTACAAGTGATGACCCCAGGCCGCACAACGGGAACGCCCTGCGCATGAAATGCCCGTTCTGCGGTCATCTTGAAACCCAGGTGGTGGAGACCCGCGTCTCGGAAGACGCGGACTTCATCCGCCGCCGCCGCCAGTGCGGCCACTGCGAGAAGCGGTTCACCACCTACGAGCGGCCGGAAGTGAGCTTTCCGGCCGTCGTCAAGAAGGACGGCCGCCGGATGGACTACGTGCCCGCCAAACTGCGCGCCTCGTTCGTCCTGGCGCTTCGCAAGCGGCCGGTCAGCACCGAGCAGGTGGACTCTGCGATCGAGCGCATCGAGGAAAAGCTGCTGAACCTGGGCGCCCGGGAAGTGCCCGCTGCCCGCCTGGGCGAGATGGTGATGAGAGAGCTGAAAAAGCTCGACAAGGTCGCCTACATCCGGTTTGCCAGCGTGTATCGAAGCTTCGAGGACATCGACGAATTCAGAGCCCTGGTGGACGAAGTCCGCCGCTGAACGTGCTTGAAAGCACGGGGGGCCAGAAACGGCTTCCCGCTTGTCGCAAGGTACCCGGCATTCATCGGCTCCCGAAGGTCGTTAGCAGCTGTAACAGGCAGACTGGCGCGATGGAAAATGTCCGCCCCTGTGCACCCTGTTCGCCAAGCGCGCGACATCGCGGCGTCACGCTGACCGAGCTGATGATCAGCATTGCCATGCTCGCCATCCTGCTGGCGATCGCCGCACCGAATTTCCAGGGCATGACCGCATCGAGCCGGCTGACCTCCGCCAGCAATGAACTGCTGGGAACGCTGCAGCAGGCGCGCGCCCAGGCCATCCGCACGGGTGCGCGGGTCACCGTGTGCAAAAGCACCAACGGAGCCCAGTGCAGCATCGCTGCCGACGTCGGCTGGGATCGAGGATGGATCGTGTTCCAGGACACGACGCGCATCAATTTCGATGCCCAGGTGGAGGACGGCGAAGCGATCCTGAGCCGTATCACGGCCATCCCGGGGGGCACGACCATCGGCGGCAACGCCGCCGTGGCGAACTACGTGTCGTTCGCGGCGGACGGTCGGCCCAGGCTCATGGGCGGCGCCGTTCAGACGGGCACCCTGCGCGTTTGCACCACCGCCAACTCACTCACGAACAACACCCGCGCCCGCGACATCGTGGTGACATTGACCGGTCAAATCAGTGTGACGCGCCCTGCGGGCGTGGCCGACGACTGCCCCTCCCCTTGATCCGACATGAAAAAACGCACACGCCTTCCCCATGGTCCCCGCCACCTCCGCGGCGCCTCGCTGATCGAAGTGCTCGTCGCCGTGCTGATCCTGAGCCTGGGTCTGCTCGGCATGGCGGCCTTGCAGTCCCGCGCCGTGAAGGGCAACATCAGCAGTGGACAGCGTGCGCAGGTCGTCATGCTGAGCCACTACGCTCTCGATGTCATGCGGGTGGACCGCGAAAGCGCCCGGGGCGGCGCCTACAACACCGGGGCCAACTTCATCTGCAACCCCCTGGCCTTCAACGGCGCCACGCTGGCCGAAACTTCCCGCAGGGACTGGCTGACCGCCGTCAAGCGGAACATCGGTCGCGCCGACGACAACACCACCTGCGTCAGCATCGCCTGCGATGCTGACTTTGCCTGTACGGTCCAGATCCGCTGGGATGACAGCCTCAGCGGCGGGCTGGCCAATCAGACATTTGTCATCGCCTCGCGAGTTTGAAGCACCCCATGTCACATCCCATGACGTTTCTTTCGCACCGCCATGGCCGACCGCCGATGAAGAGCCGCACGCGCGGCTTCACCCTGGTCGAACTGCTGGTGGCCATGACGCTGGGCCTGGTGCTGATCGGCGGCGTGATCAGCGTGGTGGTCACGACGCGGCAGACGCTGCGCGTCAATGAGAACCTCGCGCACATGCAGGAGGGCGCGCGGTTTTCCTTCGAAATCATGGCCCGTGAGATCCGCGAAGCAGGGATGGTGCCCTGCGGCACGCGCTTGACGGCCAATGTCCTGCGCACGGCCGGCTCACCCAACGTCGCCTGGTGGGCCAGCACCGATGCCGGCATGCTGCGCGGGTTCGACGGTGACCAGGACAGCATCGATATTGCGGGCTTTGGTGCGGCACTGGGCGACCGGGTCGCGGGAACGGACGCCATCATGGTTCTGCGCCCGGCCGGCGATGAACTCTCCTTCCGCCAGATCACGGCCCATGACGTCGGCGGTACGAGCTTTTCGTTTTCGTCGCCGACCGCTTTCACCGACGCCCAGGTGGTCATGGTGTGCGACGGGCGCAGCAGCGCTCTGTTCCAGATCCAGACCGTATCCGAGGTCCCGCCCACCATCCAGTACGGTGCCGCGGCGCTCAACTGCTCCAGCGCGCTGGGCAATGTCCTGCCGCAATGCGCGGGCGCGGTGGCCAAGACGTTCGACCCGGACGCCACCGTGGCGCGCTGGGACCCCGCGTTCTGGTATGTCGGCATCAACCCCCAGGGCGGCCGCTCCCTTTACCGTGCCCGCATGGCGCTGAATGCCGACGGGCTGGTGGTGACTGTGCGGGAAGAAATGTCGCCCGGCGTGAACAACCTGCAGATCGACTACCTCACCCGCAACCGGGACATTGCCAACGGACTGGCGACCGAGTGGGTGCCGGCCTCGCACGCCAATTTCAATACGGGCTGGACGAGCACCGCCGCCGACGTGGTGGCCACCCGCCTGACGCTGAGCCTGAGCAGCGCCGAGGCCGTCGGATCCGATGGACAACCCATTCAGCGCGAGCTGATCGTGGTCGCGTCCTTGCGCAACAGGGATTTCTGACATGCCAAAAACGATTCCAGTCTCTCCTCCGCCTCGCCAGACCGGCGTGGCGCTGATCGTCGCGCTGATCATGGTCGTCATCATGTCCTTGCTGGGACTGGCCGGCGTGCGCATGATCTTCCAGGAAGAAAAGATGGTGGCGTACACGTACGACCGCACCTTGACCTTTCAGGCGGCCGAAGCCGCACTGAGGCAGGCCGAAAGCAGCATTGATCAAGTCAAGCCGGAACCCTTGGTGGGAGAGGCCTGCGCCAACTTCACGTCGGGCATTTTTGTGGTGCGCACCTGCCCGCCTCCGCCCCCGGGGGAAGCCACGCCTCGCTGGATGGACACCGAGTTCAACGGCTGGGCCGATGCCGCTCCCGTGGGTGCAGGTACTTTGGCGATCACCCCCCAGTACTTTGTCGAGTTCCTGGGCAGCAGTTTTCCCTGCAGCCTGGACCCCACCGAGGCGCCCGTGTGCAGACGCTACCGCATCACGGCCCGCGCGGGCGGGGACGGCCGGGCACAGGCCATGGTCCAGTCACTGTATGCCGTGGAATGACGCCACACATCCAATATCCAGGGACGTAAGGAAATCTCCATGAGCGCACTCAAATACATCGCCGCCACACTTCGATGGGCCATGGTCGGACTCGCCGGTGCCTTTGCCATTGCCTCGCACGCCCTGGTCATCCCCAACGTCCCGCTCTCGGTCCAGCAGAGCGTCAGCCCGCTCATCATGCTGGTGGCCGGCAAGGACCACCGCTTCTTCTACGAAGCCTACAACGACGCCAGCGACATCGACGGCGATGGCGTGCTCGACGTCCGTTACAAGCCCAGCATCACCTACTTCGGCCTGTTCAACTCGGCCCTCTGCTACACGCACAACAACGGCAGCAGCAACACCGGCTTGTTCAGTCCGGCGGGCACGGCGGCCGCCAACTACAAGTGCCCCGGCCAGTGGGCAGGCAACTGGCTGAACTACGTGACCACCAGCCGCATCGACGCCATGAAGGTGGTGCTGTACGGCGGCACGCGCGAAGTGGACACCACCACCAGCACCATTCTGCGGCGCGCCTACATTCCGCAAGACGCCCACTCATGGGCCAAGGAGTACACCAGCCTGGCGGTGGACGGTTACCTCATCAGCGACTACACCCCGCTAAGCCAGCCCTCCTCGTCGAGCCGCCGGCACTTCTTCGGCAACCTGACGGCCAACGCGAGCACCAATTGCTCGACGCTCAGCACCTGCAGCGACCTCCCGCCCTTGCTGTCCGTGGTCACCGACTCCACCAAACGCGTCTGGGAGTGGGCCTCCAAGGAGCGCCCCGTGCTGGACGGCACCCACGGCGGCACGCGCACCGACCGGGCCGTGCGCGTCGAAGCCTGCAAGACGGGTTACACGGGCGGCTGCAAGCTCTACCCAGGTGGTCAGTACAAGCCCATCGGCCTGCTCCACGAGTACGGCGAAAACGAGGCCATGCTGTTCGGCCTGCTCAGCGGCAGCTACGACAACAGCGTGGCCGGCGGGCGCCTTCGCAAGGTGATCTCTTCTTTCAAGAACGAGGTCAACGCCACCAGCGGGCGGTTCACGAGCAACGCCACGATCGTGAAGACCTTCGACAACCTGCGCATCCGCGACTACAACAACGGCAACACCAGCCAGCAGTACCGCGGCGGCTGGGTCACGACCCGCGCGCCCAACGTGGGTGAGTTCCCGGACTGGGGCAACCCCATCGGCGAAATGATGTACGAGTCCCTGCGCTACTTCGCCGGGAAGAAGAGCGCCACCACGGCCTACATGGGCACGACCACCGTCGATGGCGAGGTGGGCTGGTCCAGCGCCACCTGGGACGATCCCTATGAATCGACCAGCGCGGCCAAGGCCCCCATGTGCGCGCGAGGCAACATGCTGGTGATCTCGGACATCAACGTCTCCTACGACTCCGACCAGTTGCCCGGTGTGGCCAGCGCCTTCGCGACCTCGCCTGCGTTTTCGGGCGATCTGACCGACTTCAATGCCCTCACCGAAGCCACCACCATCACGGCCAATGAGTCCGACGTGCCCGGCAACCGCTTCATCGGCCAGTCGGGCAGCAGTTTCGACTCGGCGCCGTCGCCAAAGAATGTGACCAACCTGGGTCAGGTGCGCGGTCTGGCACCCGAAGAGCCAACCAAGCAGGGCAGCTACCACGCCGCCGCCGTGGCCGCCTTCGGCAAACGATCGGACCTCCGAACGGCAACGGGCATGTCCGGCAAACAAAATGTGGACACCTTCGTGGTGGCACTGGCCTCGCCGCTGCCACGCATCGAAGTGCCCATGAACGCGGGCAAACGCATCACCCTCGTGCCTTTCGCGAAATCGATCAGCGGCAGCAGCATTTCCAGCGCCAAGGGCGCCTACCAGCCGACCAACCAGATCGTCGACCTGTATGTGGAAGAGATCGTCAACTCTGGCACGGCCGACGCCAACGCCTCGGTGAACGGCGGCCGCTACTACGCCAAGTTCCGCATCAACTACGAAGACGTGGAACAGGGCGCCGACCACGACATGGATGCCATCGTGGAATACACCGTCCGCGCCAACGCGGACAACACGGTGACCGTCATCCTCAAGCCGATCTACCAGGCCGGCGGCATCCAGCACCGCATGGGCTACATCATCTCGGGCACGTCTGCCGATGGTGTGTACCTCGAAGTGCAGGACGAAAGCGACCAGACGCCCTACTTCCTGAACACGCCACCGGGGCAATTGCCGGGGTACTGCGACAAGACCTCGGTGCCCAATGACTGCAAACGCCTTCCCTACCTGGGCGCGTCCTCGGGCGGCGACACCGCCACCCGCATCTTCAGCCCCGGCAGCGCCACCGGCGCCACGCTGCTGAAAGATCCACTCTGGTACGCCGCGAAATGGGGCGGCATGCTGGACAGCAACGGCAACAACCGCCCTGATCTGACGGCGGAATGGGATGCCGACGGCGACGGCGTGCCCGACACCTACTTTCTGGTGCAGAACCCGCTCAAGCTCAAGGAGTCGCTCAAGAAGACCCTGGACAACATCGCGGCGCGTTCGAGCAGCGCCAGCAACGTGTCGGCCAACAGCACCAGCATCTCCTCGTCTTCAAAGCTGTACCAGGCGATCTTCAACACCCAGCGGTGGTCCGGTGACCTCGTGGCCTACCCCGCCACGACCAACGGCGTGGGGTCCACGCCCGCCTGGCAGGCCGCGCAGGCGATGCCGGCCTGGAGCGAACGCAATGTGTTCATGCGAGCGCTCACCTCCATCTCGACACTGAGCACGGTCAAGCTCGGCAGCTACAGCAGCCTGTCGGCATCGGATCAAACAGCGCTCACCAACAACACCGTGTTCGAGTACCTGCTGGGCCGCCGCACGGCGGAAGTGCAGAACGGCGGCGCTTTGAGGGACCGCGGCACCGCACTCGGTGACATCGTGCACTCGTCCCCGTTCTACGACCGGAACACCGACGTGATCTACGTCGGCGCCAACGACGGCATGCTGCACGCCTTCCGTGGCAGAGACGGCCGCGAGCTGTTTGCGTTCGCGCCCCGTCAGTCGGTCTCGCGTCTGCGCAACCTGGCTTCGACCAGCTACGTTCACGACTACTATGTGGACGGCGATGTGGTGGTGTCGGATCGGACCGCCGCCTCCGGTGGCAAGAGCTACCTCTACAGCCTGCTCGGCCGTGGCGGCAAGGGCCTGTTCTCGCTGAACGTATCGACGCCCGATTCCTTCGGCACTGACTCGTTCCTCTGGGAGTACACGCCGCAAGGCAGCACGGTGGCGGCTGCGGACGCCAACCTGGGCAAGATGCTGGGGCGCCCCACCGTCGTCAAGCTCAACAATGGCAAGCTTGGCCTCATCGCGGGCAACGGCTATGAAAGCACGGGCGGCAAAGCCGTGCTCTACATCTTCATCATCAACACCGACGGCTCGCTCGACAGCGTGAAGACCATCGACACGCTGGTGGGTGGCGACAACGGGCTGGCGGGCCCGGCCGCCTACGATGCCAACAACGACGGCACGGTCGACTACATTTTTGCCGGCGACCTCAAGGGCAATGTGTGGAAGTTCGACGTGACGTTGAACGACCCGAACGCCTGGCACGTGTCCTACGCCGGCGCCCCGCTCTTCCAGGCACGCGACCAGAACGGCACTCCGCAGCCGATCACCGCCCCCATGTACACCGCCTTGAACAACAAGAGCGGCGACCCGAACCGGAACAAGCTGTTTGTCTTCTTCGGCAGCGGCGCCTATTTCAGGACCGGCGACGCGACCGACATGCAGCGGCAGACCTGGTACGGCCTGATCGGCGACGGGCTCGCGCCGATCAACAGCAACCGGGCTGCCGGCGCGCTGCGCCAGCGGTCGGTGACCGCCGTCGGGATCGTGGGCGGCATGTCCAGCCGCACCTTCTCGACTGCGGCACCCAACGACATGGTCGGCATGAGCGGCTGGTACCTCGACTTCACCGTCCCGGTGGAAGGCGAGCGCATCACGACCGCGGGAAAAATCATCAACTTCATCGTGCCGGCATTGACCGTCAGTTCGATGTACCCGGTCACCAACGACCCATGCGTTCCGGGCGGGCGAGGCTACCTCAACATTCTCGACCCCTTCAGTGGCTCGGCATTCAACCTCGGCATCCTGGACATCAATCGCGACAACGACTTCACGAACGACAAACTGACCGCAGCCAACGGTACCCAGGGGTTCATCGGATCGGTGGATCTAGGCGTCGGCATTCCGACCGAACCCCTGCCCATGGGCGCGCCTGGAAAGGTCATCGTCTTCGTGGGTGGCTCCGGCAACTCGGGCGGCGACGTGAGCGACGGCTCCGGCGGCGCTGGCGGCGGCGGTGCGGGCGGCCCCAACATCAAGCACATCTCGGGCAAAGGACCGCTGGGCATGAAGGGGCGGATTGCCTGGCGAGAAATCGTGAGAGACTGACACCATGATGACGATCAACCCACATCGCCGGACGCGCGGCTTCACCCTGATCGAAATGATGATCACGGTGGCCATCATCGGGATCCTCGCTGCGGTGGCCCTTCCCAACTATCGGAGCTATGTGCTGCGCACCAACCGCGCCGTCGCGACAGGCTGTCTGCAAGAGATGGCCCAGCACATGGAGAGGCGCTACACCACCAGCATGGCCTACAACGCGCCGGCGGGATTGCCCGCCCTGGCCTGCACCAACGAAGTGGCGACGCGTTATAGCTTTGCCTTCGCCGACGGCCAGCCGACGGCTACCACGTACCGGATCGAAGCCATACCGCAAGGGCCGCAGGCGCCCGATGCGCAGTGCGCAACCCTGGGTCTGACGCAACAGGGCACCAAATCCATCTCAGGCACCGCATCGGTCAATGACTGCTGGCGCTGAAAACCGCACGGGCGTCACCGAGCAGTTGCAGCGCCTGGCTGAGCGGTCCTTGCGCCTGTCCAATCCCAACCCGCGCGTCAGCTGCGTCATCACCACACCCGACGGCCGTGAAATCGGTGTCGGCCACACCCAGCAAGCCGGCGGGCCTCACGCCGAGGTGATGGCCTTGCGCGATGCGAAGGCGCGCGGTGAATCGGTGGCGGGAGCCACCGTCCACGTCACACTCGAACCCTGTTCGCACCATGGGCGGACGCCGCCCTGTTGCGACGCCTTGATCGCAGCCCATGTCGACAGGGTCGTGGTGGCCACTGTTGACCCCAACCCCCTGGTGGCGGGCCACGGCATCGAGCGCCTGCGTGCGGCCGGCATCAACGTCGACCTGCTGCCGATCGACCACGATGCCGCTCGGGCGTCCCGTGAACTCAACATCGGCTTCTTCAGCCGCATGATCCGCCACACCCCCTGGGTGCGCATGAAGGTCGCCGCGTCGCTCGACGGCGTCACCGCGCTGGAGAATGGTGTCAGTCAATGGATCACGGGCGATGCCGCCCGCACCGACGGGCACGCCTGGCGCGCCCGCGCCTGCGCGGTGCTCACCGGCATCGGCACGGTGCTGGAAGATGATCCGCAGCTCGACGTCCGCCTCGTGGACACGCCTCGCCAGCCGCATCTGGTCGTGATCGACAGCCGCTTGCAGACGCCCCTCACCGCCCGCCTCTTCCAGACACCGGCCAACGGTCTGTCCCGTCGGATCTGGATCTACCACGCCACCCGGGATGCCGAGAAGGAGCGCGCCCTGCAGGCCCTGGGCGCGACCCTGATCCCCATGCCGGCAGCCCATGGCAAGGTGGATCTGCCCGCCATGCTCGTTGATCTGGCCCGGCGCGAAGTGAACGAGCTGCATATCGAGGCCGGTCACAAGCTCAACGGATCGTTCCTGCGCGAAGGCCTGGTGGACGAGCTGCTGCTCTACCTCGCGCCGCAATTGCTCGGGCGTGGTGCGGGCCTGGCCGACTTCGGCCCCCTGCAGCATCTGGCGGACGGCCTCTTGTTGCGCTACGCCTCCGTGGACAAGGTAGGGGCCGACCTGCGCATCATGGCCCGCATGCAAGGCCGCGACAGCTTCCTCACCCATTCCGGCGAGGATACAAAAAGCAATACCAAGCAACTATCGACTGGATGATACCGCCCATCAAAAATGATCCTTTGGGATTATTTTTGATTGATAGAGTGCCGGCATGCAAAAAGCACGACCGCGCCTCCCGGCGAACTCGCATGCGCCTCTGGGCACCTCACTGATCGAGCTGCTGGTGGTGATCGCGGTGCTCGCCGTCCTGTCATCGCTCGCCATCCCGTCCTTCGCCAGCATCGCCCGGCAATACCGAGTGAACGCGGTCACCGAGGCATTCATGGCATCGGTCCAACTCGCTCGGGTGGACGCCATGCGCCTGGGCCAGGACATCGTCCTGCGGCGCGATACCGGGTGCATCGCCACCTTGCCCACCACGGCCGATTGGCGCTGCGGCTGGCGCGTGTTCGCGGACCTCAACGGCAGTCACGAGCGAGAGGCCGCCGAAGCCGAGCTCCAGTCCGTTGCCCTCCCTCCTGGGGTCTACCTCCAGGCGCAGGGCGCCGGAAGCCCGCAATACCTGACCATCAACCGCTATGGTCAGATCAACGTCCGGGGCCAACGGTTCGCTGTGTTCCCTGCCGGCATGACCGCGATGGACGGCCAGCTGATCTGCTTCTCTACCGGCACGCGCCTGCGCACGGTCAGAAACGCCAAGGACTGCGACGATCAGGCCGCGTCATGAAGCACGCGCGTCATCACCAACGCGGCACCAGCCTGATCGAAGCACTGGTGGCCCTGCTCGTGCTGGCCCTGGGCGTCATGGGCATGGCGGCGGTTCAAACCCGATCATTGGCCACGGCCCGCACCACCAACCTGCGGGCACTGGCCATCCAGGCGGCCGAAGACTTGCAAGACCGTATCCAGGCCAACGCCGCCCTGCGATACAAGCCGCCCCTCGTCAACCCCTACCTCACGCCCTGGGGACCGCCCCCTGCCAGCGACAGAAACTGCGCCGCCACTGTTTGCGACGGTCCGCAGCTGGCGACGTTCGATCTCATGCAATGGAAAAAGGAACTGGCCCGGTCATTGCCCGCTGGTGACGGGCTCGTCTTTGCGTCCCCGACAGACGCCACCCAATGGGGCATTCTGGTGGCCTGGACGGAGACCAAGACCCGAACCGAACCCCTGGCCTCCGCCAGCCAGCCGGACACCGGTGTGCCGGGCGCGAACTGCCCCGGCACATTCACCTGCCACCTGATCTTCATCCGGCCGTGAGAGCATCGCGCCAGTCAGGCTTGAGCCTGATCGAACTCATGATCGGGCTGGTCGTCGGCCTCATGGTGGTGATCGCGGCCATGGGCAGCCTGGGGTACACGCGTGCGGCGTCCCAGGTCGTGGGCGACAGCACGCGCCTGCAGCAGGACGCCGCCACCGCCTTTCGCATCATCGGGCAGACCGCTCGCCAGGCGGGGGCCAGGCGCCTGGTGGACATGCCCGGTGGCATGGTGACCTTCAACCCGCAGTACAAGGGTGTTGAAGTCAATGCCAACACCGGCTTGGCCATCAGCATCAAGGGCACCGACGGCGCGCGCAATGGGCCCGATACCCTGACGATCGACAGGGACCACACACTGGCCTTGGGCACCAAGGCCGGCGCGGCAAGCTTCGACAGCGTCGATTGTGTGGGCGGCAGTGTCACGCCTGGAAAAAACGTCAGCAACATCATCCGGGTCGATGCGGGCCTGTTGAAGTGTGGTGGACCCGGAGGGCAATACGGCATGGTGGCCGGCGTTGAGGACTTCCAGGTCTGGTACGGGCTCCGGGAAGGTGACGGGCTGCGCTACACCACCGCCAGCGCCCTGACCAAGCTCTCCCCTGCCCCCTGGGATCAGGTCGAAGCCTTGCGCATCTGCCTGCGCCTGGCCGGCGAACTCAGAAACCAGCCGGGTGCGCAAACCAAGGGCTGCCAGGACGAAGCCATCCCCGACGATGGCCGGCTGCGCCGCGTGTTCTTTCGCGTCTTCAAGCTGCGCAACGCCGACCTATGAACACCCCCTCGTCCCACGCAAGAAGCGCTCGCCAGCAAGGGATTGCGCTCATTGTCGTGATGGTCATGCTTTTGCTGGCCACCATCGTCGTGCTCGGCAGCACCCGCCTGGGCTGGCTCAACGAACGCATGGTGGGCAGCGAA
The DNA here is from genome assembly GCF_059424305.1 of Hydrogenophaga sp. GW456-12-10-14-TSB4. Lineage (NCBI taxonomy): Bacteria > Pseudomonadati > Pseudomonadota > Betaproteobacteria > Burkholderiales > Comamonadaceae > Hydrogenophaga > Hydrogenophaga sp. GW456-12-10-14-TSB4. The sequence goes on from NZ_JBWKZH010000011.1 coordinate 94,620, forward strand.
AGCGATCATCAGCGCGCATTCGCGGCGGCCGAAGCCCTCATCCGCGACGCGGAGCGCGACATCAAGGGCTTGCAGGCCGACGGCATCACGCCCTGCCAGAAAGGTCCCTCCTTCATCGGCTGCCGCCCGTTGGCGGCCGGCGCGCCGTTCTTTCCGCAGAGCCTGGCCGACCTCGACCTGCTGCGGGCGCGCCTCAAAGCCGGCACGAACAACTGCCTGCGCGGGGTCTGCCTGCCGGACACCACCGACACCCTGAACCGGGAGCCCTGGACGACCCAGCTCGCGGCCATGACGGCCGGCACCGGCGACGCCTCCGTGCCAGCCCGGTATGGCGAATTCACCGGGCTCGACCCCGCCTCCACCGGCAATGCCTTGCTGCAGTGGTCCCGGCCCGGCGTGACACCCGCCGTGGCCGCTCGCGCCTGGTACTGGGTGGAGGTCTTCCTGTACACCGAAGCCGCCGGCATGGCGGCAGTGTCCGAACACCGCCTGGCGCCCGATCCCACGCAACCTTTTGTCTATCGCATCACCGCCTATGTGCAAGGCATGAAGCCTGGCACGCGGGTCTGGCTGCGTTCGGTCTATGTGCCCCGCCCCACAGCCGATCTGGAGTGACTCTTTGCGCCCCACCCTGATCACCATCGCCTGCGCCACCCTCCTGCCCCTGGCGACCCATGCCGCGCCCCTGAAGCTCGCGCAATCGCCGGCCGCGCTGGGGCGCGAACCCGCCCCCAACGTGATCGTCTCCGTGGACGATTCCGGCAGCATGGGACGCGCAGGCATTGCCACACTCCAGGCCGCATTGCGGCAGACCTTCTCGGCCACCAACGTGCCCGACGACCGTGTGCGCCTGGCCTGGCAATCCATGAACCGATGTGCCGGCATCCCGAGCGACAACGCCGCCTGCAAGGGCCAGAACGGCATGGCCCGGCTCAACGGCGCGCACCGCCTCAACTTCCTGAACTGGGTGGACCGGTTGATACCGAACAACCAGACCCCCTCCCACCTCATGATCGATGAGGCGGGCAAGTACCTGAGCCGGACCGATCTCGGCGTCCACAGCCCCTGGGCCGCCAACCCCGGTGTGACGGAGGCCCCTCTCCTGTCGTGCCGGAAGTCGTACCACGTCTTCATGACGGACGGCGCCTGGAACACCGTGCCCTACAGCGGCCGCGACGCGGCGGGGCTGGACAACCAGCACATCGCCCGGGGCGGCAATGCCGACAACACGAGCCTCACCCTGCCCGACGGCGTCAAATACGACACCGCATCCGCACAGACCCGGCTGTACCGGGACAGCTGGGGAAGCGACATGGCGAGCAGCCTCTCCGACCTGGCCTTCTACTACTGGTCGCGCGACCTTCAACCGGGCCTGACCAACAACGTGCGCCCCAGCCCCAAAACGCCCTGGCCTCGTCAAAACTTTGGCACCGTCCAGCGCCCGGCGGAACTCGACGCGTACTGGAATCCTCGCAACGACCCCGCCACCTGGCAACACCTGGTGACCTACACCATCGGTTTCAACGATGCCGCCGCCTGGACCGGTCTGCCGACCTGGAGCGGCAACACCTTCAACAGCCTGGGCGGCCTCATCAACGGCGACGTCCATTGGCCCTCGCCGTTCTGCCTCTACTTTTCCAACGCCAATCAGCCTTGCGACAGTGCGCTCAACCTGAGTTGGCTCGCCCGCGAGAACGAGCGCAAGGTGGAGCTGTGGCACGCGGCCCTCAACAGCCGCGGACGTTTTGTGCCCGCCAACAGCGACACCGCGCTGCTCGACGCCTTCCAGGGCATCCTGGACGACATCCTGAGCCAGACCTCGCAGCCCCTGGTCAGCATCGCGAGCAGCACCAACCGCCTTCGGTCCGACGGGCTCATCTACGTCGCCGGGTTCGACTCCAGCAACTGGAGCGGTAACCTGAGCGCCTACGCCGTCAACGCCGCCACCCAGAGCGTTGGCAGCACGCCGTCCTGGTCTGCGCACCAGTTGCTGGACGCCGGCACGCCCGAGGCACGGCAAATTCTCACGCACACCGGCACCGGGGCCGTCAGCTTCCAGTGGGACAACCTGAGCCCGGCACAACAAGGCGCGCTGAAAGGCGCGGACAGCGACACCGAGGGAAAGCGCCGCCTGAACTACCTGCGAGGACACCGTGGCGACGAGAGCGACAAGGTCGGCGGCACACTGCGCCGTCGCGATTCGCGCCTGGGCGACATCGTGAACGCCAACATCTGGCAGGCCCGGCAACCCGTGCGCCTGGGTTTCGAGCACCCCGGGCATGCCGACTTCCGCCGCCGGCAGGCGGGCCGCCAACCCATGCTGTACGTGGGCGCGAACGACGGCATGCTGCACGCCTTCAGCGCCGAGGACGGCCGTGAACTCCTGGCCTATGTGCCCATCGGGGTCTACGGGCACCTGCGGGGCTACACGCGGCCCGACTACAGCCACCGCTACTTCGTGGATGGACAGGCGTTCACCGGCGATGCCGATCTCAGCGGCATGGCGAACAACGCGGGCCAGCAGCCCGACTGGCACACGCTTCTGGTCGGCACCCTGGGCGCTGGCGGCAGGGGCTACTTCGTGCTGGATGTCACCACGCCGCTGGCGGCCACGGCGCCCACGTCCACCTTCAAACCATCGGGCGTTCTGTTGGACAGGAGCTTTTCAGGCGAAGGGCCGGCACCCGATGAAGCCGCCAAGGACATCGGCCACATCCAGGCCCAGCCGGTGGTGAGCGCCGCCGACAGCAGTCGCAGCGAGCAGATCGTCAAACTCAACAACGGCCGCTGGGCGGCGGTCATGGGCAACGGCGTCAACAGCGTGAACGAGCGCCCTGTCCTGCTCATCCAGTACCTGGATGGCGCGCGGGAACTGCTGCGCATCGTGGCCCATGCCTCCACCGACCAGGGCAACGGCCTGTCCGCACCGCGCCTGCTCGACATGAACGGGGACGGCACGATGGATGTGGCCTACGCGGGCGACCTTCAAGGCCAGCTCTGGAAGTTCAATCTCACCCACACCGATGCCACGAAATGGGGCGTCAGCGACTGGAGCGGCGGCGGCGTGCCGTGCAAGGACGCGTCCTGCACGCCGTTCTTGACCGCCCGCGACGCGGCCAGCCCAACCACCCCGCAGCCCATCGCCACGGCACCGCTGTGGATGGCCCATCCCCTGGGTGGCGTCCAGATCCTGTTCGGCACCGGCCGCAATCTGGAGGAAGCCGACCGGGCCAACGCCCGGGTACAGACGATCTATTCGGTGTGGGACCGAAGCCAATACACCGTCGTGAAAGGGGTCGGTCTGTCCGAGACCGCAGACCCGCGCTCCTCGATCCCGGGACGCATGGCGCTCGTCCAGCAATCCGTGACCGGTGCCGTGACCAGCCGCGCCTCCGGCACCGAAGCACCGACCCACTACTTCAACACTTCCCGCCAACCCGTCGCCTATTCCCGCACCGACGCCAAGGCGCCCCGCGGCTGGTACATGGACCTGCCGGACGCTGGCGAGCGGGTGTTGAGCAACCCCCAGCTGTTCGAGGGCCAGAAGGTGATCGTCGCCACCTCTGCCCCACCCCAGGGAAGCGCCGAAGAGACCTGCGCCTTCGAGCAGGCACAGGAAAGCGGCGCGATCAACGTGCTCAACATGATCACCGGACAGCCGTCAAAAACCCCCGTGTTCTCCAGCACGGACGCCACCATGTCCATGGCCCATGCTTCGCGCGTGCGCTTCGGCAACGGCGAGTCCACCTTCATCTACACCCCTGGGGGCGATCTGAACCTGCTCTCGCTCTCCAACGCCTCGGGCGATCCGACCTGCGGCCCCGGCAAGCCTGCTTGCATCAAGACGCAGACATTGACGGCCGGCAAAGTGCCGGGCCGGCGGGCGGACTGGCGGGCCTTTGAATGAGCGCTCAACGGGGTTTCACGCTGATCGAGGTCCTGATCGTCACAGCGATCGTGGCGGTGCTCACCGCCATCGCCCTGCCGCAATACACCACCTACGTGCAGCGCAGCCACCGTGCCAATGCCCGGGCGGCGCTGTTGCAGGCCGCCCAATGGCTGGAGCGCGCCGCCACCGCGCAAGGCGCCTACCCGGAGCGGGCAGCCATTCCATCCGGGGTGCTGGCGGTGGAAGGCGATCGGTACACGATTGGCTTCAAAACACTGAGCGCCAGCGCGTTCGTGCTGCAGGCCACGCCCCGCGCTGTGCAAGCCCGGGACGAATGCGGCGTCTTCGAGCTCAACGAAGCGGGTCTGAGAACACAATCCGCCTCCGCGCAGGTGCCGGCCCCCCTCTCCGCGCAGGACTGCTGGAACCGCTAGCACCGGCTTCCAGGCCCGGTTTCCGAAACCCTGCGAAAATAGCGGGATGTTTACCGGCATCATCACCGGCGTGGGGCGGATCGCCGCCCTCCACGACCTGGGCAGCTCTTTGGACCATGGCAAGCGACTCACTCTCGAGGCGCCGCCGGGCTACCTCGACGACGTCGGTCTGGGCGACAGCATCGCCCTCAACGGCGCCTGCATGACCGTCACCTCGCTGGACCTGCCCGGGCAGCGCTTCACCATCGACATCTCGGCCGAGTCCCTCGCCCGGACCACCGGTCTGGCCCAGACCGGCCGCCGCATCAACCTGGAAAAGGCGCTGCGCGCCCACGACCGCCTGGGCGGGCACATCGTCTCGGGCCACGTGGACGGGGTGGGCACGGTCACCCGCTTCGCCCAGGTGGGCGAAAGCTGGGAATTGCGCATCCTGGCACCGACCGAGCTGGGCAAGTACCTGGCCTACAAAGGCTCGATCACCGTCAACGGCGTCAGCCTCACCGTCAACCAGGTGGCCGACAGCGCCGCAGGCTGCGAATTCAGCATCAACCTCATTCCCCACACGGTCGAGAACACCGCGCTGGGCGAGCTGACCAACGGCAGTCCGGTCAACCTCGAAATCGACACCGTCGCGCGCTACGTCGAGCGCATGCTCAGCGCCGGCGCCCACCCCACCAAGGAACCCGCATGAACGCCCCCGAAACCCTGGCCCCGGTGGCCATCTCGCCGGTCGAGGACATCGTCGCCGACATGCGCGCCGGCCGCATCGTCATCCTGGTCGATGAAGAAGACCGTGAAAATGAAGGCGACCTGGTGCTGGCCGCCGACCACGTCACGCCCGAAGCCATCAACTTCATGGCCCGCTTCGGCCGCGGCCTGATCTGCCTCACCCTCACCCGCGAGCGCTGCGAGCGCCTGCGCCTGCCGCCCATGGTGCCGCGCAACGGCACCAAGATGGGCACGGCCTTCACCATCTCCATCGAGGCGGCCGAGGGCGTCACCACCGGCATCTCGGCCGCCGACCGCGCCCGCACCGTGCAGGCGGCCGTGGCCCCTGACGCGCAGGCCGGCGACCTGGTTCAGCCCGGTCACATCTTCCCCTTGCAGGCGGTGGAAGGCGGGGTGCTCATGCGCGCCGGCCACACCGAAGCCGGCTGCGACCTGGCCGCCATGGCCGGCTGCAGTCCCGCGTCCGTGATCTGCGAGATCATGAAAGACGACGGCACCATGGCGCGCCTGCCTGACCTGCAGGTCTTCGCCGCCGAACACGGCCTGAAGATCGGCACCATCGCCGACCTGATCGAACACCGCAGCCGCAACGAATGCCTGGTGAAGAAACTCGGCACGCGCAGCCTGAACACCGCCTTCGGCGAATTCCAGGTCACGGCCTTCAGCGACCAGCCCAGCGGCGCCCTGCACCTGGCCCTCGTGAAAGGCCAGTGGAAGCCCGAGGACAGCGTGGCCGTGCGCGTGCACGAGCCCCTCTCGGTGCTCGACGCGCTGGAAGTTGGTCGCTCCATGCACTCCTGGAGCCTGGAAGCCAGCCTGCGCCACATCGCGCAGGCCGGCGCGGGCGTGGCCGTGCTGCTCAACTGCGGTGAAACCGCCGGCCAGCTCCTGGCCCAGTTCGAGGGCACCGCGCGCTCGGCCCAGGCCCCCGAGCGGGGCCGCATGGACCTGCGCACCTACGGCGTGGGCGCGCAGATCCTGCGCGACTGCGGCGTGCACCGCATGCAGCTCATGGGCAACCCGCGCCGCATGCCCAGCATGACCGGCTACGGCCTCGAAATCACGGGCTACCTCAGCCGCAACGGCTGACCCGCCGTCTCCTTTTTCCTCCTACCCCCACAGAAACGGACCCCTCCCATGTTCGGCGCAGACAAAGGCACCCCCAGCGTGCTCGACGGCAGAAAACTCAGCATCGGCATCGTCCAGGCCCGCTTCAACGAATCCATCACCGACGCCCTGTTCAACGCCTGCCTGGCCGAACTGCTCGCCCTGGGCGTGCAGGACAAGAACATCGCCCACGTGAAGGTGCCCGGCGCACTCGAAGTGCCGGTGGCCCTGCAGGCCATGGCCGAGCGCGACGACTTCGACGCGCTGATCGCCCTGGGCTGCATCATCCGCGGCGAGACCTACCACTTCGAGCTGGTGGCCAATGAATCCGGCGCCGGCGTGACGCGCCTCTCGCTGGACTACCAGATCCCCATCGCCAACGCCATCCTGACCACCGAGAACCTGGAGCAGGCCGTGGCCCGCCAGACCGACAAGGGCCGCGATGCGGCCCGTGTGGCGGTGGAAATGGCCCACCTGCTGCAAGAGATCGGCTGAACATGTCCGCAGAAACCCCCACCCCGGCCGGTGCCAAGAGCGCCGGCACCGCGCGCAAGGCGTCCGACAAGTCCGCCCGCACCCGCGCCCGCGAGTTCGCCCTGCAGGCGATCTACCAGCACCTGGTGGGCCGCAACGCCGCCGTCGACATCGACACCTTCACGCGCGACCTGGCCGGCTTCCACAAGGCCGACAGCGTGCACTTCGACGCCCTGCTGCACGGCTGCATCGCCGAGGCTCAGGCACTCGACGCCCTGATCGTCCCCCGCCTGGACCGCCCGCTCGCGGAACTCTCGCCCATCGAACACGGCGTGCTCTGGATCGGCGCCTACGAGTTCCAGCACTGCCTGGACGTGCCCTGGCGCGTGGTGCTCAACGAATGCATCGAGCTGGCCAAATCGTTCGGTGGCACCGACGGCCACAAGTACGTCAACGGCGTGATGCACCAGCTGGCCTCGCAACTGCGCCCGGCGGAAGTGGCCGCGTCGCCGGCCCCCACCGCGCGCAAGACCGCTCCATGAGGATTGCCCAGCGCGCACAGCGCGTCGAACCGTTCTACGTGATGGAGCTGGCCAAGGCCGCCTCCGCGATGGCGGCCCAGGCCGGTGCCGGCGACCGGCCGATGATCTACCTCAACATCGGCGAACCCGACTTCACCGCCCCGCCCCTGGTCACCGCCGCCGCCGAACGCGCCATCCACGCCGGCCGCAGCCAGTACACGCAGGCCACCGGCCTGCCCCCACTGCGCGAAGCCATCGGCGGCTGGTACGCCTCGCGCTTCGGCCTGCGCATCGACCCGGCCCGCATCGTGATCACCGCCGGCGCCTCGGCCGCGCTGCAGCTGGCCTGCCTGGCGCTCATCGAAGCCGGCGACGAGGTGCTCATGCCCGACCCGAGCTACCCGTGCAACCGGCAGTTCGTGCAGGCCGCCGAAGGCCGTGCGGTGCTGATCCCGTCCGGTCCCGAACAGCGCTTCCAGCTCAGCGCCGAGCAGGTCGACGCCGCCTGGGGTCCGGCCACGCGCGGCGTCCTGCTGGCCTCGCCCTCCAACCCCACCGGCACCAGCATCGCCCGCGAAGAGCTCGAACGCATCACTCGCCTCGTGCGCGACCGCGGCGGCGTCACCCTGGTCGACGAGATCTACCTCGGCCTGAGCTTTGAAGACGAGTACGGCCACAGCGCACTGGGCCTGCCCGACGGCCTGGGCGACGAAGTCATCAGCATCAACAGCTTCTCCAAATACTTCAACATGACCGGCTGGCGCCTGGGCTGGCTGGTGCTGCCGCCGGCCCTGGTGCCGGCGGTGGAGCGCCTGGCACAGAACCTGTTCATCTGCGCCAGCACCATCGCCCAGCACGCCGCGCTGGCCTGCTTCGAGCCCGACAGCCTGGGCGAGTACGAGCGCCGCCGAGCCGCCTTCAAGGCCCGGCGCGACTACTTCATTCCGGAGCTCGACCGACTGGGCCTCAACGTGCCTGTCATGCCCGACGGCGCTTTCTACGCCTGGGCCGACGTGCGCGGCCTGTGCGAACGCTGGGGCATCCCGCCCCAGGGCACTCGGCCCGACGAAGGCGGCAGCTGGGCGCTGGCATTCGAGCTCATGAAACGCTGCCAGCTCGCCACCACGCCCGGGCGCGATTTCGGCCAGGCCGATCCCGGCCGCTACCTGCGCTTCTCCACCGCCAACTCGATGGCCCAGCTCCAGGAAGCCGTGGCCCGCCTGGAGCAGGCCCTGTGAGCGCGCCCCAAGCCCTCTTCACCTGGCCGGTGCGCGTGTACTGGGAAGACACCGACGCGGGCGGCATCGTCTTCTACGCCAACTACCTCAAGTTCTTCGAGCGCGCCCGCACCGAGTGGCTGCGCCACCTGGGCCTGGGGCAGCAGGCCTTGCGCGACGAGGTCGGTGGCATGTTCGTGGTGAGCGAAACCCAGGTGCAATACCACCGCCCGGCGCGCCTGGATGATTTGCTTCTGGTTACAGCCCACGTGCGGGAAGCGGGCCGGGCCTCCCTGACAATCGAGCAGCGCGCGCTCCTGCAGCCCCCGCTGGCCGGCGAGGCCCCCCTGCTGCTGTGCGAGGGCACGATCCGGATCGGCTGGGTCGATGCCCGAAGCCTGCGCCCCCAGCGCATCCCGACCCAGGTGGCGAGCGCGCTGCAGGGCCCGGCCTGACGGGTCACCCACCGAAACTTTTTCCCCATCTACCGCCTCCGAACACCCATGACCCAAGATCTCTCCATCGTTCAATTGATGCTCAACGCGAGCTGGGTGGTGCAGGCCGTCGTGGCGCTGCTGGTGGTCGTCTCCGTGGTGAGCTGGGCCGCCATCTTCCGCAAGGTGTTCGCCCTGAGGCGCGTGCGCAGCTACAACGAAGACTTTGAACGCGAATTCTGGTCGGGCACCAACCTCAACGACCTCTACGCCTCCGCCGCCCAGAATGCCAAGCACGGTGGCCCGATGGAGCGCATCTTCGCCAGCGGCATGCGCGAGTACCAGAAACTGCGCGAGCGCCGCATCACCGACAGCGGCGCCCTGCTCGACGGCGCGCGCCGCGCCATGCGGGCGAGCTTCCAGCGCGAGCTGGACGCACTGGAAACCAACCTCTCCTTCCTTGGCTCGGTCGGCTCGGTCTCGCCCTATGTGGGCCTGTTCGGCACCGTCTGGGGCATCATGCACGCCTTCATCGGCCTGGCTGCATTGGCGCAGGTGACCCTGGCCACAGTGGCCCCCGGCATCGCCGAAGCCCTGGTCGCCACCGCCATCGGCCTGTTCGCCGCCATCCCGGCGGTGGTGTTCTACAACCGCTTCTCGCACGACATCGACCGCGTGGCCAACGCCATGGAGACCTTCATGGAAGAGTTCTCCAACATCCTGCAACGCAACCTCGGCGTGCATCCCCAAACCCCGTCGGGACACTGACATGCCAGCCGTCTCCTCCCGCGGCCGGGGCCGCCGCACCATCAACGAGATCAACATGGTGCCCTTCATCGACGTGATGCTGGTGCTGCTGATCATCTTCATGGTCACCGCCCCGCTCATCACGCCAAGCCAGATCGCCCTGCCCAGCGTGGGTCAGGCCGGGCGCCAGCCCGACCGCTTCGTGGCCGTGGTGATCGACAAGGACGAGCAGATCAAGGTGCGCGAAGGTTCCTCCAGCGCCGAACCGCAACCCGTCTCCATGGGCCAACTCGTCGCGCGCGTGCAGCAGTTGCAGGCCAGCCGGGGCAGCCCGCCGGAAGGCGGCGTGCCGGTCGTGATCAGCGCCGACAAGAACGTCAAGTACGAAGCCGTTGTTCGCGTCATGGATACCTTGCAGCGCGCCGGCATTGCGCGCGTCGGCCTCTCCGTGCAAACCTCGCGCTGAGCCACGCCACCCGCCATGCAATCGACCGCCGACCACCTCGACCTCGCACCGCCGCGCAACGGGCGCTGGATCGGCCCCATGGGCCTGGCCCTGTTCGCCCATGGTCTGCTGGTGATCGCCCTCACCCTGGGCGTGCAATGGCAGAACGACGGCGAGCCTGTCACCGTCGAGGCCGAGCTCTGGTCCCGCACGCCGCAGCAGGCCGCGCCGCGGGCGGTGGAGCCGCCGCCGCCGCCGCCCACCCCGGCTCC